>NZ_CP108539.1 GCF_035994185.1 Streptomyces sp. NBC_01217 | reverse complement strand
GTACCACATCGCTGCGCGATGTGCAAGGGGCGCGGTCGCTCCGCTCCCTTCGCCCACGCGGAGCGTGGGCGCCTCCCTCCGCTGCGCTCCTGGAGGCAGTGGGGCCGGCCGCTGCGCGCCCTGCTGGCCGCGCGGTGCGCGGTGCGGGCTGACGGGGCATCGGGTGCGGCTAGTGGGGCCTCCAGTAGGGGAGTTGGGGAGTCCTGCGGACTCCTGGGCGGGTCCGCTGCGCTCCCCCGCCTGACGGTCCTTCCGGCTGCGCCTCCAGAACCTTGGGGCCCGCTGGCGCGGGCCGGGCTGGCTACGAGGGGGTGGGTCGCTCGTTCGTGTGGGTTCTAGTGTACCGCGTGCATCGGGTTGATGCAGCATGTACCGTTGGCGGAAATACGGGACACCCCCCAACCGCCCGGGAACCTCCCCGGAATTCCGAGAGGAACGACCGCAGATGACCGGTCACCACGAATCTACCGGACCTGATCCCGCGCTGAGCAGCGATTCTCTGCGCCGGGTGACGCAGTACCAGACGGCGGCCGTGAACGCCCGGTTGAAGCTGTTCGCGCTCCTGGAGGCGCAGGGCGTGTCCGCGAGCGAGGCGGACGACCTGGTGGCCGCGCTGGAGGCCGGGGCGGTCGCCGGGGCGCAGTGCCAGGTGGTGGAGCTGGACGGCATGGCGCCGCGCCCGCGTGGCCCGGAGTTCGGGGACGGCTGGGACAAGGGCGTGAGGGCCGTGAGCGAGGCCCTGGTGGGCATCGCGGACCGGGAGTGGTCCCGGCGCGGCGGCCGGTCGGCCGGGGCCGCTGAACTGGCCTTACACATCGCGGACGTGAGGCAGCGTGAGCGGGCGGACCTGGTGCGGCTGGAGAGGTTCGTCCGGGACAGCGTGCTGCCGCGCACCTATCCGCACACCACCAGGCGCCGCCAGGCCCTGGAGGCGCTGGGCGAGGCCGGCGGTCTGTGCACGGCCCGGACGGTCAACAGCGATGGGGACTACGTCGTCTGCACGCTCGATGCCGGGCACTACGACCCGGACGACAAGCCGCCCTTCAGGGACGGAAAGCCGGGCGGGTGGCACAAGGCGGATGCGTCGATCTGGAACGACTTGGGCGCGGCATGCATTCCGCACGCGGCCGTCTGAACCACACACGAATTCACCGCTCGGGGAGGAACGGAATGTCAGCGATTCGACTCAAGGAACACCAGGTAGATCAGCGCTCCGCGTTTAGGAAGTGGGTGGGATTCCCTGCAAGGTCATCCGTGCCCCCGCAGGGTGCCCGGGGCACGATCGTGTCCGCAACCGGCTCGGGCAAGACGATCACGGCCGCCGCGTGCGCGCTAGAGAGCTTCGCGGACGGCCGGATCCTCGTGACCGTGCCGACCCTGGACCTGCTCGCGCAGACCGCCCAGGCGTGGCGCCTGGTGGGCCACCGGGCGCCGATGGTCGCGGTGTGCTCGCTGGAAAACGACGCGGTGCTGAACGAGCTGGGTGTGCGCACCACCACCAACCCGATCCAGCTCGCCCTGTGGGCCGGACACGGGCCGGTCATCGTGTTCGCCACGTACGCCTCTCTCGTGGACCGCGAAGACATCGACGCACCCGTGGGCCAGCGGAAGGTTCGCGGGCCGCTGGAGGCCGCCCTGGCGGGCGGGGAACGGCTCTACGGGCAGCAGATGGACCGGTTCGACCTCGCGATCGTGGATGAGGCCCACGGAACCGCTGGTGATCTTGGCCGTCCGTGGGCGGCGATCCACGACAACGCCCGCATCCCGGCGGACTTCCGGCTCTACCTCACCGCGACCCCGCGCATCCTCGCCGCGGCCAGCCCGCAGCGGGGCGCCGGCGGCCAGGAGGCGGAGATCGCGAGCATGGCCGACGACCCGGAGGGCACCTACGGCGCGTGGCTCGCGGAACTCGGGCTGAGCGAGGCCATCGAGCGGGAGATCCTCGCCGGGTTCGAGATCGACGTCCTGGAGATCCGCGACCCCTCCCCCGTCCTCGGGGAGTCCGAGGAAGCCCGGCGCGGCCGGCGCCTGGCCCTGTTGCAGACCGCGCTCCTGGAGCACGCCGCGGCGTACAACCTGCGCACGGTCATGACGTTCCACCAGAAGGTCGAAGAGGCCCGTGCGTTCGCGGACAAGCTGCCCGAGACCGCTGCCGAGCTGTACCTGAACGACGCCTCCGACGCCGACCTGGCCGCCGCCGACAAGCTGTCGAAGTCGTCGATCGACGCGGAGTTCTACGAGCTGGAGGCCGGCCGCCACGTCCCGCCGGACCGGGTGTGGTCGGCGTGGCTGTGCGGCGACCACCTCGTTTCCGAACGCCGGGAGGCGCTGCGCCAGTTCGCCAACGGCATCGACGCGGCCGGGCGCCGGGTGCACCGCGCCTTCCTCGCCAGCGTTCGCGTGCTCGGTGAGGGCGTGGACATCATCGGCGAGCGGGGAGTCGACTCGATCTGCTTCGCGGACACCCGCGGCTCACAGGTCGAGATCGTGCAGAACATCGGCCGTGCGCTCAGGTTGAACCGCGACGGCTCCACCAAGGTCGCCAGGATCATCGTGCCGGTCTTCCTGGAGCCCAACGAGGACCCCACCGACATGGTCGCCAGCGCCAGCTTCCGCCCCCTTGTAGCGGTCCTCCAGGGGCTCCGCTCGCATGATGACCGACTTGTCGAGCAGCTCGCTTCCCGTGCGCTCACGAGCGGCAAGCGCCAGGTCCACGTCAAGCGTGACGAGGACGGGCAGATCGTCGGGGCCGGCGGCCAGGGCGACGGCGAGGACCAGGAGGACGACGACACACAGGCCGCCGCCGAAGCCGCCCTGCTCCACTTCTCCAGCCCGCGCGACGCGGCGACGATCGCGGCGTTCCTGCGGACCCGGGTCTACCGGCCGGAGTCCCTGGTGTGGCTGGAGGGATACCAGGCCCTGATCCGCTGGCGGGCGGAGAACGAGATCACCGGCGTGCACGCCGTTTCCTACGACGTCGAGGTCGAAGTGGGGGTCACGAAGTCGTTTCCGCTTGGCCGCTGGGTGCACCAGCAGCGGAAATCCCTGCGCGCGGGTGAGCTGGAGGAACGGCGCAAGACGCTGCTGGACGCCCCGGAGGCCGGGATGGTCTGGGAGCCCGGCGAAGAAGCCTGGGAGAACAAGCTCGCCGCGCTCCGGTCCTACCGCCGGGCCACCGGGCACCTCGCACCCCGACATGACGCGGTCTGGGGCGAAGGCCAGGCGATGGTGCCGGTCGGGCAGCACATGGCCAACCTGCGCCGGAAGGGCGGCCTGGGGAAGGACGCGGAGCGCGCGGCGGAGCGGGTGACGCAGCTCACCGCGATCGACCCGGACTGGAACTGCCCATGGCCACTGGACTGGCAAAGGCACTACCGCGTCCTCGCCGACCTGGTCGACGCCGACGGCGTACTGCCAGCCATCGAACCCGGGGTGCTGTTCGAGGGCGATGACATCGGGCGGTGGCTGGAGCGGCAGAAGAACCCGGGCACCTGGGCGCAGCTTCTCCCCGAGCAGCAGGAACGGCTGTCGAAGCTGGGCGTGCAACCCGCTGAGGCCCCGGCCCCCGCCCCAGCAGCCGCTCGAACGACGAAGGGCCCGAGCAAGGCGCAGGCGGCGTTCCAGCGGGGCCTGGCAGCCCTCGCGCAGTGGGTAGAACGGGAAGGAGACCGGCCCGTGCCCCGGGGTGCAGTCGTTGAGGTCGCCGTCGACGGCGAGACCGAGCCGGTACCGGTGAAACTCGGCGTGTGGATTTCGAACACCAAGACTCGGCGCGACAAGCTCACCGCCGACCAGCTCGCCTCGCTCGCCAAGCTGGGCGTGGGGTGGGCGTGACACGCCACCTCGCCCGTCGTTGAGTTGGGAGATCAGCGAAGTGGAGGCTCCGGAACGTCGTGACCCAAGAGTCTCGTGGCTCCGGGCACGGCGCAGCCTTGGCGGCCTGCGAGACCAGGCGCAGTTGTCGGATATGTGTGATGGTGCGCCGCGCTGGGCACTTCGCACCGTGCGGATCTATCCGAACGGATCGTTGCGATCCGTATTCGCTGGGTGATCTACTGCACTCTCCATACGTAGTGGGGGGCACCGTGCGAATAGGAACTTGCATCGCTTCTGCGGTTATGGCCGGTCGGCGACGCAGCAGGAGCGCCGGTGACGCTTGCACCTGCTGATGGGGGGCGCCGAAGTCGGCGCGGCTTCCTCTACCAGGACGCGGTCACCCTTCTGGACTGTCTCGACATGCTGGATGGCCACTGGACGGAAGTCTCCTGGGAGGATTTGGAGGACATCCTCTGCCTTCGCGGAGACGTGCCTTTCTACCGTCAGGTGAAGACGGTAGAAGGTCCGGGAAAGCGCCACAGCATCGCCGACGTCTGCCGTCCCGACATGTCCAAGAAGGAAGCGAACAGAACAGCGGAGTCGAGCTACCTCGGCAAGCTGTTCATGGGAAAACCGCTACCCGAGGGCACGCGGTTCACCCTCATCGTGAACGAGACACCCTTCGCGGACCTATACCCCTTCGCCTGCGAGCGCGGTGACAAGCGTGAGCCGGTGAGCAGCGAGACCCACACCAAGGTCGTCGGGAAGCTCGCGGGGCTGAGCTTGCGAGACGGCCGGGACGTCGGATGGTGCGTCGATCGCCTGGATGTCCTCATCACAGCCCGCACCACGGAGCACGTCGAGAGCGAGGCTCACCGGCGCTTGGTCCCGTTGATCAAGGACTACCTCGGGCAGGAGCCCTTGGTGACTGAGGTCGACGAGGTGCTGAGCGGGCTGGCCCAGTACATCGCGCGAAGCGCAGCCGAGCTACGCCCACGAAGCCACTCCGCTGAGGACTTCCGAGCCATCCTGGACGGCTGTATCCGCAAGGTCACCGGCTTGCGCAGTGACGGCTCCACCGAGCGCCTGATGACCCTCCAACAGAAGCTTCGTCCTGCTGGCGTACTTGAGGCCGAGGCCGAGCGCCAGCATGAGTCGATGCTCGCCTTCCGCCAGGCCCAGCGCAGCACCGTAGGGCTTGGCCGTCAACGCCTTGCTGCCTTCGCAGACAAGGTCTACGCCATCTGTCAGCTGACCTCGGCTCGAAGGCGTGGCGGCTCCATCGCTACTGGTCCCCTGGCATACGCAGCCATCCTGGAGGCGGTCGTCCAGCTCCCGGAGGTGCAGTCCGGAGAAGTGGACTTCAGCCAGGCCGTGGCGGTACTGAGTGACATCACTGCGCGCTGCCAGAACAGGTACGAAGATGCCTCATAAGATCGGCAGGCAGGCCGTGCCGCCCGCTCACAGGGCCTGGGATCCCGATGACTCGGTCGACTTCCACGCCTCCCGGCTGCTGCTCCTCATCCACCTGTGCGGAGAGAGCCCTGGTCCGTACATCGCGGGGCGGACGAAGTTCGCGAAGCTGGACTTCTTTCTGCGCTACCCGGGGTTCCTTGAGCGCGCCCACGCCGCCCTGCCAGGGATGAATGACCTGCAGGGTAGGTACGTCGCCTCGGACGCTGCCGAGATCGAGGCGCCGATGGTGCGCTACCGATACGGTCCTTGGGACCACCGGTACCGCCAGTTCCTTTCCTTCCTCTCCGCGCGCGGTCTGGTCTCCATCACCGTGTCCTACACCCCCGAGCGCGTGAAGCTCACTGCGGCCGGCAAGGCCGCAGCAGCACGCTTCGCGGCAATGGATGAATTCGAGCCCTTGGTGGGCCGCTGTGAAGCCATGCAGGGCAACCTGGCGACGATGTCGGGCACCGATCTGAAAGAACTCATCTACGACCTGTTCCCGGACGAGGTCGGCAACGCGACGTTCCATCAGGAGATCCGACCATGAGTGAGCCCCGTACATCCGAGCGCGGCCTGCGGATCGAGAAGGTCTCCTTGGTCCATCACAGCGGCGAGCTGGACGAGTACGCCTTCGAGTCGGGCAAACTCAACATCCTCACCGGTGTCCGGAACAGCTCGAAGACCACGACCCTCAAAGTGATCGATTACTGCCTGGGCGACCGGGGAAGCCCCGCCGATGCCCTCAAGGGCGCCGTCGCCAGTGAGCACGTCGAGGTCAGTACGGATCTTCGGGTCGATGGTCGGCCGTACAAACTCACGAGGTACTTCACTCATGGGCGGATGGGCAAGATCGGCATCAACGGCGACGAGATCGCAGCCGCCGACTTCTCCGACTGGATCCTGAACGAACTGGGCTGGCCCAACCTGCTCATCCCCAAGGGCCTCCACCCGACCTCAGCCACCGAGCAGACCCCTCTGTCCTTCCGCAACACCCTGCGGCACTTCTATCGGAACGAGGACTCCTGGACCAGCTTCGCCGACAAGGAACAGGAGTTCACGCGGCGAGCCGTCGTTAGCCAGCTCTTGGGCTTCGCCCGGTCACGGACTGCTCAAGCGAACAGGGACTTCGATCTCGCTCGAGCAAAACGGCGCCTGAACGAAGCCGAGGCCGTCGACCGAGAGGTCCGCGAAAGCACGCTCCAGGCCGTCACAGCGATATCCCAGAACCTGGGCCTCCCCCTCGTCCGCTCCACCGAAGAGGTTGCCGGCGCCCGGAGAGAACTCCGCCGCGAACTCGATGCCGTGTACGAGCGCCGTCGACTCCTGACGGACGAGATTCAGGGCCTCACCGCCGGGACCCCTGTGGCCGGCTCCCCTGCCGGGTACGACCCCTCTCTGACGGACACGTACAGCAACGTCACCAACCGCCTCCGTCAAGCGACCGAGGAGATGGCCAATCTTGGACATCTCCTCGAGGAGCACCAGCGCTCAGCTCGAACGGTCACCGCGGAGGTAAGCCGCATGGAGCGCCTGGCGACCTCCATCGAGGTGTTCGACACTCTCCCGGTCCGACTGTGCCCAGCGTGCGAGCAGAACGTCGACCCGCACCGCGACCACGACGAGGATGCCTGCTACCTCTGCTTCCAGCCCGTGGACGACGACAAGCGTCAACGCAGAGCACAGGTGGAGATCAGGTCCCTGAAGTCGGAGCTGGCCGATCTCGATGACGTCATCGCGCGCTCCCGGGACGACCTGGATTCCGCGCGAACCCATCAGCGACACTTGCACGTGCAGCAGGCTCAACTGGCCCAAGAACTCAACCAGCGCCGCGCGGCGGAACTCGCTCCCTTCATGGCCACGCTGGAAGGTCTCGCCGCGCAGATCGCGCAGCTGGAACACAAGCTGACGGCCTTCCCCGCGATGGAAGAGATCTTCCAACGGCGTACGGATGCGCATCGCAGCGTGCTTTCCGCGCAGCTGCTGGTTGAACGGATCGAGAAGGAACAGGCAAACTCAACGGCGTCCGGGCTGAGTCCCATGGATCGCTGCTCCATCTTTGCCGATCGCATGAACGGCTTTCTCGCCCGCTACAGGGACACGCTGTGGGTGGCCGGGCAAGTCTCGATCAGGGACACCGACCTCACCTTCTATGTCGGCTCAAAGCCATGGGATCAAGGGCTGGGCGCAGAGGCAAAGGTTCTCTTCTTCCTGGCCTACAGCTACGCCACCCTCTTCCTCGAATCGGACCTTGACGAGGAATGTGCCTTCCCCGGCCTGCTCCTGCTCGATAACCCCTACCAACAAGGCATCGCCGCTAGCGTGGTGCACCAGGCGCTCACGGAGCTTGCCGAAGCCGCTCACGCCACCGGTACACAGGTCATCAGCACCCAGACGCTGCGGCCACCGAGTGCCCAGCACACGATCCGCGAGATCCCGATGCTGCAGGTGTACGACACCCCGTAACCAGGGTGGGAGGGCGCCCGTCAGGTGCCGAGCTGACAGGAGCGCCAACGGCGCCCGCTGATCAGTCTCGACAAGGTCGGAAGTGTGAGCCAGCGGCGCTACGAGCAGATCGTGGCCGAGCTGCGGGAAGTGGTCGAACAGCAGACGCAGGGCTCGTTCACGATCGGGGACCGCGCGCTGGAGATCGAGCCGATGCGTGAGCGGGGCGGCCAACAGGCGGCCCCGGGCCAGGAGTTGTTCACGGTCCGCGAGACGCTGCACCGTCTGGCCGAGGACATCGGACTGGCCTACAAGACGGTGGAAAGCGCCAGGTGGACAGCGTCTCGGTGGCCGAAGGACAAGCGGCAGAGGGGCGTGTCGTTCAGGGTCCACCGGATCCTGGGACAGATCGACAGCGAGGCCGAGCGGTTCGCGACCATCACCAAACCTCCCGCGGGGAGGACCCGGTGGACGTCGGACGAAGCCAACCGCAAGGTGGGCCGGCAGGTCGAGCGTCCGGCATCGCCGCAGGAGAAGATTACCGCGATCCACCATCTGGCTCGGGACGAGGACGTCGCCGCGACGGTTACCAGCGACTTCCTGAAGCGTCCGACGGTGGCGGCCAAGGTCTCCGACCAGGACAAGGTGAGGGTGGTGGAGGAGTTCACCCGGGACGAGCACGTCGCCACCCAGGTGACCACCGGTCTGCTGCGTCGGCCCGAGGTCGCGTTCAAGGCGATGAGCGACGACACCGCCCGCCACCAGGTCAATCACGCCCAGGTCGAGCGGGGCCGGCAGGCCCGCGAGCACTTCGAGGACACCAGCCCGGTCGCGCCGGCGGTCCGCAACATCGACCGGACGGTGGAGTTCCTGGACCTGGTCACCGCCTGCCACTCGTTCGTGGCCGCGGCCGGCCGGGCGGTCCCTGGTCTGCGCGATCGCACCCTGGGCGAGGACGAACGCGCGATCGTGCACGAGAACGTGGCCAAGGTGAGGGCGACGCTCGACTGGATCGAGACCGCCGTCGACACCGGCAAGGTCGACATGGACGGCGAGCTGGCCCGCATGCTGCGGGGCGAGTAGCCGTGGCTCGCGCCTCACGGCGCAAGGGTGATGCCGCCCGGCGGCACGCAGACACCATCCGGTTCGTCCTGTTCGAGGCCAGGCCCGCCGGCCTGCTGATGCACCAGCTGATCAGGGCCAGCGGGCTGTCGGACAGCCAGGTCAGATCAGGGCTTGCGGCCCTGCGGGACGAAGCGGCATCCAAGGGCTGGCCGCCCCTGATCTGGACCCGGGCTGACGGCTACCAGCTCGGCGCTGAGCGGGCCGCGCTGGAGGCATACGAACGGGCGGTGGTCAGGGAAAAGCTGACCCAGTTCCGCCGGTTCATCACCGGCACCGTCGCCCCGCATGCCGCGGCCCATCCGAACGACAAGTGGGTCAAGCACATCGTCGCCCAGCTCAACTCCATCGAATCCACCCTCGACCTCATCGCCAGCGCCTGACCGATCCCGCGGGGGCCGACCGGCTTTGCCGGTCGGCCCCCGCCGCGGGTCAGTGACGGGAGGAGAAGTGCGTCACCGCTGCTATCCCTCGGACATGACGGACGACGAGTGGACACTGATCGAACCGCTGCTGCCGCCGCCGGCCTGCGACACCACACGCGGCGGGCGGCCGGAGAAACATCCCCGGCGCGAGGTCGTCGACGCGATCCGATACGTCGTGGACACCGGCTGCAAATGGCGGGCCCTGCCTGCGGATTTCCCTCCCTGGAGGACCGTTTGGGGCTTCATGGCCCGCTGGGCGGCAGCCGGAGTCATCGGCCAGATCCGTGACGCCCTGGCCCAGCGCATCCGCCGCGAGATGGGCAAAGGCCCCAGAGCCGTGGCCACGATCATCGACTCCCAGTCGGTGAAGGCGGCCTCCACCGTCGGCAAGGACAGCCGCGGCTACGACGCAGGCAAAAAGATCAACGGCCGCAAGCGGCACCTCGTGGTCGACACCCGCGGCCTGCCGCTGATGGTGATGGTCACCCCGGCCGACCTGCACGACTCCGTCGCCGCCAGGGAAGTCCTCTTCCGCCTGCGGCTGATGCACCCCGAGATCACCATCGTCTGGGCCGACCGGGCCTATGCGGGCAAGCTCGTGACCTGGGCAAAAAGGCACCTGAACCTCACGATCAAGACCGTCAGCCGCCCCAAGGACACCTCCGGCTTCATCGTGCTGCCCCGACGCTGGGTCGTTGAACGAAGCCTGGCCTGGATGATGAACGCCCGCCGGCACGCCCGGGACTACGAACGGCTCATCCAGCACTCGGAGACACTGATCACCTGGGCCGCGATCACGCTCATGACCAGGCGTCTCGTCCGAACCGGCCGGACGAAGTAGCAAGAGGCGGACCAGCCGATCCGTCAGCCCGTCTCCCGACGAGGGAAGAAACGGCGCCGCAGACGGTCACCGACTTCGCCGACGACAATCACCAGCACCGCACTCGCCGCACAGCCCGCGAGACTCGTCGGCTGATCGAACAGCATCCCCAAGCCCAAGAAGGCAGCAGTAATAGCCGCCCACCACGCAACCCACAAGCTGACCACAGACCACCAGCGCCGTCTCTTCACGCGATCAAGATACTTCCCCCATCAGAGCGGGCCCAGCGTCAGAAACAGCTGCTCGCCTTCAACGACGTCACCGTCGAGATCCGATCCTCGAGCTCTCAAGACCCGTCCCAGAGACCCAGACGTGTGAGCCGACGCTGCCGCAGCCGCTCTCCAGCCGCTGTCAGAGCGAAGAGGAGCCACACAACCAGCCCGGCCAGCGCTGCTACCACAGGGCCGTCAGATTCGTCCTCAGACGACACCATCAGGAAGAAGAACGCAAAGGGCACAGCCATGCAGAGGCCGGCGCCGACCGGGTGCCGGGCCACCCACTTCTGAATCCGAGTCGGACGCCTCTGTCCACCAAGCGCCCGGTCCACGGCCCAAAACGCATTACCCAGAGACCGCCACCAGCTCGTCACGGCTGAAGGATACGACAGCCAGTCGGGCACGCCGATAGAAGGCTCAGGCCCGAGCTGGTTGAGAGACAACTCAGCCTTCCCGAGGTGCGACTGGGCCAGCTGTCCGGGCGCCTGAATCCTTGCGTGCCGAGAGCAGGAACAGGACCGCAGCGGCGGCGGCGAACCCCAAGCCGACGCTGCTGCAGGCCATGACCGTCTCGAATGAAGCGTCGGCGATCCGGGGGATACCGTTGAAGAGCATGAGGGCGTAGATGCACAAAATGCCGTAGGCGCGAAGCCGCATCCCGGCTTGTCGCTTGCGCATCCACGGCGGCGTCCACCCCGCCAGTATCGCCACGGGCATCGGCAGCATGAGCGCTGTGGACACTGCCAGCGCTATCCAGTGGTACAGCGGATTGCCGTTCATCCCGACCCCTTCGTAGGCGATCACCAGCCTACGGAGGGTTGGCGAGGCCCGTCCATGCCGAACACTGCGAGCTTCCGGCGGACCAATCCGGTCAGAGCACCAGTTGCGAAACAGCTACTGACGCCCGACCGACCCGCTGTCGGTCCGCTCACATCTGTGCGGCCCGATGGTCAGCGCCCCAGTGCCAGCAGCCGTGCGAGGTTGGTGTCGTGCATGATGCGGCCGACTGTGAGAACGAGCCTGGTCTCTGTGGTGCCCACCATCACTACTGACCACTCCCCGCCGACCGGACCCCGGACCTTTTGAGGCCGGGGTCTCGCGCTGTCACCGGCCGGACATCGGTGCCGCCCTGCAACACGCGCACCCCACTCCCGCTTTTGCAGGCATTCCCGCAGGTCAGGGTGAAACGCGGCCTCCGTTTCACCCTCGCGTTTCAGAGTGGTGTTGCAGTCGCCGTGCTGTCGGGCCCACGCGGGCTACCAGCGGCATAGGTCCTTGGTGAGTTCGCGGTGCCACTCGGTGCGCCGCGGCACGTACTCGTCGGGCGCCGCCCCGAGCGCGACGGCCTGGTCCGTGACCCCGTAGGTGACCCGGTAGGCCAGGACCTGAGTGGCATGGTCCATCCACTCCTGCGTCTTGTGCGCCGGCGGGACGGGACCGAGCACGGTCACGAACCACATGGGCAGCAGGGCGCGGTCGCGGATCGCGTCGGCCAGGCGGCCGCGCAGCAGCCAGTTCAGCTTCCGCTCCGCCTTGTCGCCCTGCTCGATCAGCGACGCCTTCGCCTGCCGCAGAGTGTCGTCCTGGGCCAGTGCGGCCCGCGCGGCCTGGGCGGTGCCGGCCAGCTTCTGGGCCCGCTGACCGTGGCTCTCGGCGAGGGTGCGGGACATGCCGAAGTCCATGACGGCCTGCTTGAACTCGCGGGACGTGCGCGGCTGGCTGGCCAGGACGCCAGCGGCCTCCACCACCTTGTCGCGGTGCTCGTCGCGCTCTTCGACGGCCCCTTCGTAGTGGCGGATGTTGAGGCGGTGGGCTTCGCGCTGGTGTCTGGGGAGCAGGCCGGAGCGTACGTTCCAGCCGTGGTTGGCGGTCCTGGCCAGCTTCTGCCACTCCGGGTCGATGGTGTCGAGGTCGGCGAGCGGGGCGCCGCCCGCGGCGAGCAGGTGCGCTTCGAGGGCCTGGACGCGGCCGGTCAGTCGCTTGAGGGCCTGCTCGGTGTCCTGGATGTCGCCGCGTACCTCGTCGTCCAGCTCGGTGAGCTCGGTGCGGACGGTGCTGAGGTCGTCCTCGATGCGACGGACATCGCCGCGGATGTCGTTCAGCTCGTAGTCGAGGTCTTCGACCTCTCCCACCTTCGTACGCAGCGAGTGCAGCTCGCTCTCCACTCCGCCGGTCCGGCTCTCCAGACGGCGGACCTGATAGCCGTAGTCGTCGCTCACCGCCGCGCCCCCTTCGGGTCGGCGCCCGTGCTGTCCATCGAGGACCCGGCGACAAGCATCCAGCCCAAGGCGGCGGCGATGATGAACCACCGGCTGATCACGCTCAGGCTGATGAGGGCCATCAAGAGCGCGACCACGTGCAGTCCGACGGCTCCGAAGCGGCGGTCACGGTGCTGCTCGGCATCGACCTTCTGGAAGCAGCCGGCCACCGTGCCCACGAAGTGCGGGACCAACAGAATCAGCCACCAGGTCGACCGGTCGAGGATGAAAACAAGCGCGATCAGCACGGCACCGACGGCCGCCTGGCCGCGCCAGGACCACGTCACGATGCGCTCACTGCGCCTGCGCTCGGGTTCGGCCAGACGCTCGGGGATCGTCTTCTCGAACTCCACCAGCCTGCTGGTGACGTTCACCAGCCGGGCGTACTCCACCGCGAACTGGTCGTCGTCGAAGTCGTGCTTCAGGACCTCGGCATGGTGAGCGCCGACCTTCTGCTGAAGCTGCGCCAACTGCTCCTCGATCTGCTGCTCGGTGCTGCCCACCGAACCACCCCCCACCCGCGATGCGACGACACGCCCACCGGACGCTTTCCCGTCGGCGGTCACCGCCAGCCGTCAAATCGATCGACCGTATCCGCAGCTGTCCGGGACTCGCCGGGTAATCGCACGCAGTGGCCGAAACCGTGCCGATCACGTCCGTTGTGCTGCTGCCCTACCAGGGGCTTCACGGCGATGGCAGATACAGAGCACCGTCAGCCGACGGGCGGTGCAGTCCTGTCCGCGGTGAGCGCCGCCTCCAGGCGGTCCAGCCGTTCGTAGAGGGCGCGGACCAGGCGGGCGCGGTTCTGGACGCAGTGCACGGTGCCCTCCAGCGTCGCGGACAGCCGGCCTTCCGCCTCGCGCAGGACGACGTCGGCGAGCGCCCGGCGCCCGCTGCTCTTCGGCAGCTGGTCCGCGCGGCGCCGTACGTCGGAGGCGACGGCGCGGGCGTGGCCGGTCAGCTGGAGGCCGATCTGCTCGTAGTCGCGTTCGGCGAGGGTGTCCTCGCCGTTCCACGCGAGCACGGCTTTGACGAGGCACTCGTACGGTTCCCGGTCCAGCGGGAGTTCCGCCTCGATCAGCCCGTCGGGGTCGTACAGGACCGTGTGGCTGCTGGTGTGCATGGCGGGCCTCGCTGCCGGGAGCGTCTCGTGCGGGTGGCCGGCGGTCACCGCTGGGGTTCCTCGCTGCCGCCGTCCCCGTCGTCCTGGTCCTCGCCGTGCCGACCGAAGAACCGGGCGAAGCCGCGGTCCGCGCGAGCGAGCAGGGCCGGGGAGGGGACGCCGTACGCGGGCGGCTGGAGGACGCGGCCCTCCGGGGCCGGGGCGGTGGTGTCGTGGTGTGCGCGCATGCGGCCCCGCCTCTCCGGCTGGTGGTCCGTCGGTGACTTCGACGCTACGCAGCGTGGGAGACCACCTTCAACGAGATTGCGCGAAATTGCGGAGGTTCACTCCAGGGCGTCCATCGCGGCCGCGATGAGCGCGCGGGCAGCCTCGCCGTAGACGGCCATCTCCGCGAGGCCGGCGAACGCCTTCAGGTAGTCGGCGAGCTCGCGCGGCTGCGTCACCTTGATCTCCGCCGTCAGGGTCTCCACCACGGCGCTGGTGTCGTCGTGGACGTAGAACGCCTCCAACGGCCACACGGTGCGCTGCGCGGTGAACGGGATGATCCCCAGCGAGAGGGACGCGAGCGGCATCACGGTCAGGAGGTGGCGCAGCTGGCCGCGCATCGCCTCGGGGTCGGCGGTGCGGAAGCGCAGGACCGACTCCTCCATGAGGACGACGTAGCGGTGCCCGCCCTCGTAGAGGAACCGGGAGCGGGCGACGCGGGCGGCGACGGCTTCGGCGACGTCGTCGGGGGTGCCCTGGAAGCGGGTGATCTGGTTCATGAGGGCCGTCGCGAACACCGGGGTCTGAAGAAATCCCGGGGGCACGTTAGAGAGGTAGACGCGGCAGATCCGGGTCTGCGCGTGCAGGTCGTACCAGTCCTGCTGGACCTGGCGCATCCCGTTGCGGTGCAGGCGGCGCCACTCCATGTACATCGAGTCGACGGCGCGGGCGGTGGCGATGAGGTCGTCGGCCTGGTCGTCCGCGCCGCACGCCGCGCACCAGGTCCGGATGTCCGCGTCCGAGGGCAGGGCGTCGCCCTTCTGGATCCTGCTGGTCTTCGCGGGGTGCCAGCCGCACCGGGCGGAGAGTTCCTTCCCGGTGAGGCCGGCGTCCTTGCGCAGGTGCGTGAGCCGCACGGCGAGCGCCTCGCGGGCCGACTGGGCACTGGACGAGGGTGAGGTGGTCGTCATGGAGTGGCGGCCCTTGATTTGCGTGGGTCAGATCAGATGCGGTAGTCGGCGTGCGGGGTGGCCAGGTCCCACACCGCACGGAACGCCTCCGCGCACAGCTTGATGGCCTGCGGGTCCTCGGTGTGGTCGGGCTCCAGGGCCTCGCCGTCGCCGGAGAAGACGTTGAAGCGGACGACCTGGTCGTCGATGAGCCAGAAGTCGTTGCCCGGCAGGGCGAGGGTCGAGGCGCGGCGGCGGGGCAGCCAGCGGACCTGTTC
Organism: Streptomyces sp. NBC_01217; assembly: GCF_035994185.1. Lineage (NCBI taxonomy): Bacteria > Bacillati > Actinomycetota > Actinomycetes > Kitasatosporales > Streptomycetaceae > Streptomyces > Streptomyces sp. NBC_01217. Next base: position 128,149 of record NZ_CP108539.1, on the reverse strand, counting down.
ACCGGCGCGGAGGTTGGCGTCGGTGATGGCGTGCTCGAAGCGGATGTAGTCGGTGACGGGCTCGGACACGACCCTCGCCCGCCAGACCTTCACCCCGCGCGCGACGGTCCGCTTCACCAGCGGCAGCCACCCGTTCCAGTAGTCCGAGTCGTCTGCGGGGACGCTCCCGTCGCGCAGGAAGGTGTCGTAGACCTCCCGCTCCTCCCCCACGGCGTAGGCGTCGCGGAGCTCCAGGTGCAGGGCGTGCCGTTGGGCGGAGTCGAGCAGGTCCTCAAAGCTGAGGACGGGCGGCTTCTGCGGCATCGCATGCCTTCCTGATCTGGTCGATCATCCGCACGGAGAGCCGGATGACGCCCTCGTCGTCCGCCGGCGGACTGTCCTGGCTGCACGCGGCCCGGGTCGCCGTGTCGGCGAACTTGCCCTGCAGAACCAGTTCCGGCCCCTCAGCGGCTTCGGTGTCCACCCACACCGCGGGGCAGTTCCCTCCGCCGGAGTTCGGGTCCGTGCCGAAGAAAAGTAACGCCATGATCGCCTCCGGAGAAAGCCAGTTGCGGGGAGTTGCGCAATGACCGTCCCGCGCAGCGGCGCCTCGGTCAAGGGCGCGCGGCTTCACCGGCTCGCCGCTACCGCTCCCGGGCCGGCTTCCTCACGCTGGGGCAGGCACGGCGTGGGCCAGGCCGAGTTCCAACGCCAGGCCGCCCACCGGTCGGTGTCCGTGAACGGCCCGGCCCGTTCCTCGAGCATTGCGAGGACCTGGGCGCGGGCGAGCTCCACCGCCTGGTGCTCGATGTCGGTGACGATGCCCAGGCGCCGCACGTGGGCGTACTCGTCTTCGTCCTTCCACGTCCACGTGCTCAGGTCGGGGGCGATGACGAGGTCGACGGTCAGGTCGAAGGTGTCGAACCCGGTCTCGGTGCGGCGGGTGGGGTGCTCGAAGTTGACGTACCAGTTCCTCAGCCCGCCCGCGGTGAAGAAGGCGTTGATGCTGAACCACGCCTGCGGCGGCTTCCACAGCAGCAGCTCCGTCTCCTGCCACACCCCGGGCGCCAGTTCCCACTCCCCCGTCGCCATCGCGTCGAACGCCTCCGTGCGCACCGAGCGGTCGCCGTCGGCGCGGGCCTTGGCGTACAGGGCGGGCCAGCGGGCCTGTGTCCCGGGCGCGCACGCCGTCACCAGCGCCTTGCCCGTGTCGGAGACCACACGCAACGCCAGCTCGCTCCACACGCGCCCGGAGCGGTACACATCACGCCGCACCACCGTCTCCCCAGTCGTGAAGGTTTCCACTGGTGCCTCCCTCGCGTGGCTTCATTGATGTCTAGCGACAGCACTTGTCGACGGGTTCCGACAGCAGTTGGTGACCAGCCTGGCTCGGATTGTTGACGAGAAGTGATGGCACTGCCGGCTGTTGCTCGCTCTGCGCAACTATTCGCTGTGACTGGACGGAGGGCGTCCGTAGGGTGCGTCCATGGCAGACGAGAGTGAGCGGGCAGTTCAGGCGGCTATCGAGGCGGAGCTGCGGCTTCTCGACCCCGCCGTGCGCGCCTCGCCGTCCTTGGTGTTGCAGCTTCTTGACCCCGACTTCACCGAGATCGGAGCGTCCGGCAGGCGCTGGGACGCAACGTCGATTCTCACCGTGACGAGTGCTGGTTCAGTGGACCCAGAGTCTCCGGTCAAGGTCAGCGAGATGTCCGGGGGCGTACTCGCTCCGGGCCTCGTTCACCTGACGTACTTCGCAGACAACAACGGGCGCCGAGTATGGCGGAGCTCCCTGTGGCGTATGACCGGAACGGGCTGGCGCCTGTACTTCCACCAGGGCACTTTGGCGAGCTGAGCGGGTATGGCCCGGTCAACCGTGGCGGGATCCTCGGCGCGTGCTCGCGCTGGCGAGGCGGTAGGAGTCGGGGCAATAGCCCTCATGCCTCCCAAACTCATCAACATCGCCTGACCGCGGATCGGGGCGCCTCCCAAACCCATCGACAGGTGACGTCACTACTGCTCGACAAAGCCACTCGCGAGCCCGGCCGGGACGTCCAGCAGGGCGGGCACAACCTCAGCGCGCCCGGGGCCGGGTGGGCAAGCCGCCGTTCGGGGCGGCTAGCCCACCCCCTCTCGGTCAGGCTTCCCCGGGGGCCGGCTCCCACAGGGAGCGGGCGCGCCCGGTCCCGTCGCAGTGGAAGCAGCAGCCGCTCGCGGCATCGTTGCGGTCGCTGATGGTGTAGGTGGCGTCATGGAAGAGCCGGGTGAGCCCGGCGGTGTGCGCGGCGTGGATCGGGAGCTCCTGCCGTCTGCCGAGCGTGAGCTCCAGGGCGACGCCGGGGCCGGTGAAATGGGTGCGGGGCAGGTTGCCGGTCATCGAGCGGAGCGTCTCGTTCACCTCGTGCATCGTCTCCGCGCCGGTCAGCTGCACCCGGGCCGCGAGGATCGTGTCGGCGGCCGCGGTGAAGGACAGCAGCCCGGCCGGGCGGGCGAGCGGCCCGACATGGCCCACCGCGTCGGGGTGGGTGTGCTGAAGCTGGACCAGGGCGTGCCACAGATCGCCCGGCAGAGAGAGAGGGGTGGTGGTCTCTTCTCGACTGCGTCTCATACGGCCTGTGTACGGCCTTCCGTAGGCCGTGGCCTTCGGGTGGGCCCGCTTGTCCCGCGCGATGGCACGGGGACTTCGGCGCCCATTCCGCCCACCGGGCCGGACGCCGGACAGCCCCTCCGGCGGCGGGGCGTGCCCGGCGTCCTGTGCGGCGTCAGCGGCCGGGCGGTTCGGGGTAGCGCCGCCGGCGCCGGTCCGGGTCGTCGACGCCGATCTCGTACCAGGGCTCGCCGCGCTTCAGCCGGGGCAGGGTATTCACCCACACCGCGACGGTGATGCCCTTCACGTCGGCAGTGAGCGCCTGGCGACGGTTGTCGAGCAGGTGCTCCTCCTTCCCCGCCAAAACGACATACAGCAGCGGGAAGCGCTCGGAGCGGGTGTATCGGTGGCGTTGCCAGAACGGGTACGTGCTGCCGTTGGTGCCGCGGGCTCCTTCCCAGACGCGGTGCCCGGCGTAGCGCTCGTAGTCCCAGACCTCCTTCGCGAGGCGGGCCTGGGACATGGTGCCGTTGTCGAGCTCGAAGAGGCGTACCTCGCTGGTCTTGGTCGGCACGGCGAGGACGGCGTCGGTGTTGAAGCTCAGGCCGGTCTGCTTGATGGCGTGGTTCACCTCCACCTGCCAGTCGGTCAGGCACTCACGGTCTCCGGACAGGACCGTGTCGGTGTAGGCGAGGATCATGTCCGTCACCGCGAGACCGTGCGGGCCGAGCCCGGCTCGAACAGCCTTCGCTCCGGTGCCGGCCTTCGGACGCAGCGGCAGCTCATTGCCATCGGCCAGAGCCTTCTGCCCCGCCACCGTCAGGTTCCAGATCTGGTGCTTGCCGTCCTTGCCGTTCGTCTCCGCCAGCCCGAGCTCCGCCAACTCCTTCATCGCCCTGCGCACGTATGACCGGCCATCCGACTTCTCCTTCGTGATCACCTCAGCCATCTGCCGAACCGTCGCTATCCGCACACACCCCAGCAACCGCAGCGCATCGGCTCGTACCTTCCCGGCCGTGGGAGTGGACTTCTTTCCCTTCGCTGACGTCTCAGGGGAAAGGAGAGAGGTGTCAGCGTGCCGGGAGGCCCCCTGGCGAGCGGTATGAGCTGCGGTGATGGGCACGACGTTGGAATCGTTCGCGGCACCGTTCACGGCACTGGATTCCGGGCCGCCCACAGGCCGCTCAGCACCCCTTGTCCAGGTCGGGCGCGGCTTCGGGTCGGGCTGCCGGGCGCTGCTGGCGTACGTCATGACAAGGCTCCTCACGCAGGTGGCGCGGGGGTCCGGATGGAACTCCCCCGTCACTTGCTAGAGGTGTGGCGAAAGTCGACGGTGTGACATCCACCGAGCGCCGTTACCGAGCCGTGATCACCCGGTGGGCGCCGCGCAGAGCTCGGAGACGATCGCGAACGACGTCGTCACCATCGGCACCGCCATGGCCAGCGGCATCACCGCGTGCGTGGTCTGGCCGTGCGCCATCCCGTTGCCGATCTGCCGACCATAGTCGAGGTACTCCGCCTGCCGGGCCGTCAGGATCCCGTCGGCCGCGCCCTGCTTGATGAGCCCGTGCAGCGGCTTCTTGCCCGCGTCCGGGATCCGGTCGCGCAACACGATCTCCACCGCGATCAGTGAGTGCATGACCGCCACGGCGGAGAACTCGTAGCAGTAGTACGACTGGCGCAGCAGCTCACGGGCCCTACGCAGGACTGTCGCCGCGGCCTCGGGAACACCGTCGGGCACGACCAGGTCCTCAACGAGGTCGTGCATGTCGGCGTAGCTGTCGACGAAGAGGTGGGCGCGTTCGTCCGGGACCGGGAACGGCAGCCGCACCGGGCGCGCCGCGCGGCGGCGGGCCCTCTATCACACACCCCCTTGTCCGCGACCTGGTCAACGACCGACACCGGGTCCGACAAGGGAAAACGTGTTGGGTAGCGAACCTGGTCTAGGAACGACGCGCGCCCGTCGAAACCTGGTCAAGGGGTCGGTCGGCGGTGCGCGCACCGGTGCGGTGGCGGACATCGCGGTGCGCACCGCAGTGGCGTCCATCGTCGTCCGGTGCGCACCGGGGTGGAGTCCACTCAGTGGAGCCCATCGGGTGGACTCCACTGAGTGGACTCCACCCGATGTCGTGCATCGCGCAGCGGATGCAGAACATGGCGCGCTCCACTCGGTGGACGATGCCCGGCATCGTCACCACAGCCAGGCGTTGGAGTGCTGCACCCGGGACTGGGCGCGGGCATCGCGGCGCGCGGCCGCGTTGCCGATCCGGTTCTGCCGGGACCGGGGCCGGCGCGACTGCGCGGCGACGAAGCGGCGCCATCCGGCGTCCTGGAGCCGCCGCCGTTGCTTGCGCAGCTCCTCCTTCCTCGCCGCCTTCGACTTCGGCTTCCGGGGCCGCTTCCAGACCGGCTGCCACCCCAGGGGCTCATCGGGCTCCTGGTCCTCATCGAGCGCGGCGGCCATCTTCTTGGCGGCTGCGCGGGCGCGGGCGAGGACATTCTCAAGGCTGGGCTGTTCTTCCGGGGTGCTCACGCGACTCCTCCTGCGGTCCGGCCCGGTGTGCGCTGGGTGCCGGGCTGCTGGGTGTGCGGCGGCGGTGCCGTCGCCGGGGCGGGCTGAGGTCGGGGTCCGTGGGCGACGGCACGCTCTCGGGTGCCTTCCTGGAGCTTGGCGGCGGCCTCGAGTGTCCGGCGGGTCTGCTCCACCGTGGCGGCGTCGGTCCTCTGCTGCGGAACGCGGCCGGTCTTCGGGTCCGAGTGGAACGGCCGCAGGCGGGACGTCGGGGTGGCGGGCACGGCGACGGTGCGCGGCCGGGTGCGGGAGCTCAGGCGGTCCGCGCGCCGCGCTGCGTGGACCCGGGCGGTCAGGGCTCCGGCGGCGAGGCGGGCCCGCTCGTACGGGGAGGCGGACCGTTTGCGGGTCAGCGGGCGCAGCACGGCCTGGTCCTCGGTGTCGCGCGGGTACAGAGCGCGCAGGTCGGCGGTCATCATCCGGCGTCCGGCCGGGCGGATGTAGTCGTCGACGACGCTCTGCACAATCTGTTCGTCCAGGCCGGGCTGGTGGGGTCGGCCGCGCAGGGCGTAGGCGAGGTGGCGGCGGGCTTCGGCGAGCAGGTGTCGGCGCTTGAACGCGCCGCGCATCACGTACACCACGGCGACGACGTCGACGGCGGCCAGGGCGATGTCGACCACCGGCCGGACCCGCGCCCACACTGCTGCTGTCGCTGCTCGCGCCTGCTCTGCGAGCCGGTCGATGACGTCGGCACCGTAGGCCCGGATCGCTGAGTCCCGCCATCGCTCGCGCAGCTCGGTCAGCGACAGCAGCGCCTTGCGCTTCGGCGGGCGCGTCTGGTCGGCGGCCTGGCAGCCCAGCGCGTAGGAGGCCCGCTCCCCCGGCGTGTGACCCTGCCGTTCTTCGTAGTCGGCCACCAGGACGGACAGCGCGTCCTCGATCTGCTGACGGCGGGTCGACTGCCAGCCGATGAGCCGCTGGTCGATGCCCGCGATCTCCATGACCGGTCGTCGGCCGGGTGTCACCTCGCGGGGCTCCCACGCCCATCCGAGCCGGGCGGACACCTCCTCCATGAAGTAGAGGGTGTAGAGGGTGTCTGCCGCGACGATGTGGGCCAGCACCGAGTCCGCCGACAGGTTGCCCCACGTTCCCTTGCCGTCCGGCCGCCGGGCGCGGATCGAGACCAGCGCATGATCGTGGAGAAGGGGCTTCGACTCGGCAGCTCTGGACTCGTAGTGCCGGAAGACCGCGATGATCAGCCCGTCCCGGATCGGCTTGCGGTGCTTGCCGCCGCTCCCCCAGCGGATCTCCGCGGCCGAGTCCTCCAGCCACGCCAGCGTCTTGTCCCGGGCGATGTCCTGGCACAGCTCCAGCACCAGGCGGGTCTCGTAGTCACCCAGCGCCCACGCGACGTGTGCCGTCGGCGGGGCCCGGAACGTCAGGTCAATGGCCAGCCAGGGCGTCCGCTCCTTGGCCTTGTCGGTCTTGGGTGAGCGGTTGTGCTCGATGGGCCTGCCAAGCACGGTCGCTCGCCGCGCCGTCGCCGGGTCGTCGCCCGCCTCCAGGCGCTCGCGCTCGATCCGGTCAGCGTCCGGGTGCCGGCCCTCCCCCAGGAGCAGTTCGGCCTGCCGCTCGGTCACCACGTCCCCGGCCTTGAGACCGACCGCCGCCAGGCCCCGGCCCCTCCAGACCCCGGGCGGGACACCAGCTTCGTCCTGGGCGGCGCGCAGCGGCTTACCCGCAGGGCGTTGGCCGTCGCCGACCATCACGCTGCGGAAGTAGTACTTCCACCCGTCGCCGGGGCGGACCTCCGCTTTGCTGATCACCGGGCCATGGAACCCCGCCGTTGACCTGTGGAAAAGCGTGATCCGGGGTGCTTCCCGCCGGGCGGGAGGCCATCACCAGATCTTTACCGCAGCGCCCGTCAGGCGGGCCGCCACGACAGCCCGAGACAATAAGCCGCCGCCGTGTGCACAGTCCGCCGCATGATCAATGAACCGCTCTACGGAGACCCCTGCCCGCTGTGCTCGCTACCGCTCCGACCTGAGTTCCGCCGTACCCGACCCTCCGGTCAGCAGGACCACCTGGCCCTCGTCTGGTTCGACCGGTACCGCTGCGACGGCTGCGAGGCCGCCCGGCCTCAACAGTTCTGGGACGTGATGCGCGCCCTCTACGAGAGTTGACAGTGCCGTGCGAATGCTGCGCCTCGACCACACAAGCACCACCCGCCTTGAATTCACGGTGCAACCAACTACACCGTCATCGAGCACACACCAGCGCACGACTCCCCTGACAGCCCACCACCGCCCCCCGGCCACCCGGCCGGGGGCGTCGTGCTTCCCGGAGGAGTTCGCCGTGCCCACGTACGAGCTGGAAACGGCACCCCGGCGAAAGCGCAGGATGTCAGTTAGCCGGGGGCCCCCTCACTGTCCGGAACGATCAAAGTCCATGTCGATGAGCCTGACGGCAGATTGCTCTCGGGCCATCGGCTGAACCTTGGCGCCAGCAGCGGCATCCGCTCGTCGGCTTCCAACGGACGTTCCGTCCAGCTGTCGGGCCATTGCCGAACCGAACCCCAGCCCGGGTTGAAGTCGGCAAGCCCACGGGCAGCCTCGAAAGAGACACCGCCGGACAGGACCGCTTCGCGGAAAAACACCATGCCGGTGAACGTGGCCCCCTTGAAGATGGCCTGCTCGCTTCCGAAGTCCGTACCAATGAAGATGACACACAGGCCGAACCAAGCGCTGAGGAAGTGCCCGTGGCCCTGCTCGAAGCGCGCCTTGTCGAAGCTCGCGTGGGCGGTGAACTCCGCATGGGCAAAATTCGCTGTACCGACGAACCGTGCCTCGTCGAAGGTAGCCATCTCCACGCGTCGGCCCGTGAACTCGAAGTCAAGGAGGGTGGCCCCCGAAAGGTCGAGTTCCATGCCGGCCCAGAATTTCGGCTCCTGGGGGGACGGATTCAAGGGCCAGGACGGGTCGTCCCCGCGGCTTCCGCCGACGAAGAGATGACTGGTGAGAATGCCTTGGGCCGTGACCCGCACGACGCGCTCCTGCTCCCACGTCTCAGCCGCATCTTCAGCGTGAGGCCGTGTCGGCGAGAACGGCATCCGCAAGTAGGCGCAGATCACGTTGACGATGGTCTGCCGGTGGTCAGCATGGTCCTGAGCAAGACGCTCGAGCGCGTACAGACCCGCGAGTCGTACGGGAGCACTGTCGCTGGCCAGCTGCCCGGCCGCGGCGGTGTACAACTCGGTGATGCGACGCTCCCTCGCATCGAACTCCGCGATCTCATCCGCAGCTTCCTGCCTCACGTGAGTATGCTCGCTCAACCACTGACGGCGCAGCGCCAGCAGCAGAGCGGCGGCACCGCCGGTGCCGGCGCCGATGGTGAGCGCCGTCTTGATCGCGTCGATGCGGACCGTAGCCCGCTGCGCGCCATGCAGCCCGTCGGTCTGGGCCAGCATCACCACCATCGACACGGCCACTGCGGATGCAACAAGTGCAACAGCCAGCAGGGCCCACCACCATGAGATCGGCCGCACACGCTGAGCGGACTTCTGCATGTCACTCCACCCCCAGTTCACATGTCTGTCTGCCGCTACGTTGCCCAGCGTCACGCCGCATGGATCGAGGCTTGAGGAACATCAGAGACAATCGGTAGCTTTGGCCGATCTCAGGGATCCTCAGCGACACCCGTCGCCCCGATGTACCGCCACTACGGACTGGTCACTGACTACCTATGCACAAGGGTGTGGGTGCCGTAAGAAGACGCCGTGAGTGTGGACGGCTCGCGGGATGCGGGGATGCGCTCCGCCGGGTCGTCGCCGGGGTAGAGGATCTTGAACCAGCCGCGGACGCCCGGCCTGGATCGCTGTCCGAGCCCTTTGATGACCAGACCCTCCACGCCAGAGACATCGGTCCAGGAGGTCATCAACTCCTTGGCGATGGCCGGGTCGGTCGTCGTGGGGCACAGCGTCCACGGCGCTGTCAGACCGTGGTCGGTGAACAGGCCTTCAAGGACTGCCCGGCGGTGCTCGTACGGCTCAGTGAGCAGCTCCTGGGCGTCGATCTGCAGGACGTCGAAGGCGATGAAGTGCGCGGGCATCGCCTCCGCCAGCTGGTGAGCGGTCCGGCCGCCGGAGGAGGCCCGGCGCTGGAGCGCCTCGAACGACAGCCTGCCCCCGACCACACCACCACTTCCCCGTCCAGGACCAGGTCGTACGGCAGCTGCCGGGCCGCGGCAACGAGGTTGGGGAAGTGGCGCTGGATCAGCGAGCCGCGCCGCGGCTGCAGCAGAGTCGGCCCGCCCGGCCCGGCCGGGGCGAACAGCAGTGCGCGGTAGCCGTCGAACTTGGCTTCGAAGGCAAGGCCGCGGCAGCGTGCTCGGTGCGGGCACCGTCTCGCGGGCCTGGGCAAGTATCGGTTCCACCGGAGGGCGCAGCACCTGTCAGCCAGCCAGGGTGACGGGTGTGGGCTTCGGGCCTGGCACCACCGGTCGGCTCCTTCCGCCGAGTGTCGCCGGGGCCCGCGCCCTCTGGGGTGGCGCGGGCCGCGGCGTGAGGGGCAGCAGTCCAGGTCGTCCTGTCACAGACCGCAGACTGCACCTCCCTGTCTACTGGCCCGGTGGTACCCCCGCGACCTGCGGCGGGCAGCACGGCTACGGCTGTCACTCGTCCGGGCGGTCGTGCGGCTATCGGCGAACCGGGCCGCCGTACCGCGTCGTCATCGGAGGCATGCGTATCGATGAGCAGCACATCACCGAGCCGGGCCTCGTGGTCCTGGACGTCGCCGCCGCCGACGAGGACACCATCCGTGCGGTGATGGACAGCCTGCAGCAGCGGTGGGCCACTTCCGGAATCACTCCGGTGTGGCGTGCCCCAGGAGAGGCGGGCGTGAGGGCGGGGGTGTACGCGGACATCCGACACCGTGCCACCACGGAGTAAACGCGGCCAACCGATGCCAGGCGAGCCACGATCATCGGGGGGGGCGGCTGCGCGCAACCCCAGCACGTCGTTCCTCACGAGGATCTGCCCTCGGTGCCATTGCTTTAGGGAGACCAGGGTCGTCCACTCACCGGCACGGACAACCGTTGCGGTGATCGCGCTTCGGGCCGTTTTCATATCGTCCCCTTCCTCTGGGAGTGATTCAGTGATCCGTGCCAGCAGGGTGACGTCGCCGATCTCCTTGGCCGTCATCTGGGCGAAGGCGGGATCGTCATCGTCGCGCAGCGGTTCGCTGTTGATGTGCGCATCTGCGGTGGGAGGAGTTCCTGGAGCTTGCGCTGCTCCTGGCGTATGGGGCGTCGAAGTCACTGCCCGCCATGTACTTGGCGCGGCGCAGATATAGGCGCACCAGGTTGTCGGCCGCGGAGGGGGGATGAGGCGTTTGCTCTTGAAGTGAGAGCCGTGCCACCAGCCGCCAGGCGGACATCAGTTGGTCACGGCCGCCACAAATCGAGGAGGCCGATCCCCTGCTTCAAGTTCTTGCGGTACAGCAACGCAACCCCCAGGACGCCGACACTTGCGACGAAGATGGTGGCCACTGGATCGGACAGTGCGAGGAACCCGGCGCCGACCGCCCCCGCCCCGATGACCACGGCAAGAAGTGCGAGGCGCAGAGCCTCCCAATCCCGTCCGGCCGGGTAGTTGGTCAGCTTTTCCTCATCGAGTAGCGCGGCGAGTCGGCCGTCGGCGTAGCGGTCGGCGATGTGGTCCAGGAGGGAGACGAGCGCGGGGAGTGCACAGTCCCCGTCCACGTCGATCCGACCCTCGGCGGCGTCCAGGCACTTCACGACGCGCCTCACGTGGGCCCGTACCGTCTTCACACGGCTGCCGCGACGAGGCAGGCTCCCCTGGACCCGGTGTGCGCGGCGCAGATTCTTTCTGACGGTGCTCATGGACACGGCGAGCGCCCGCAGCCCCTCGGTCCGCTTCGGGCCCGCCGCGCCGTACACGGAGCCGCAATCTCTGACTGCGTCCAAAGCCGCCACGAGCAGCCTGAACGCGCGTACCTTCCCCATGAAAGCGAAGGAGACGAGGTTCACCGCCACGAGCCAGATCATGAGACCAAGGTCAACAGCGCCAGCGTGGAAATCATCGGTATGGCGAATGCGATGGGCACGAGCAGTACCGGCGCCTGCCCGACTCCGGTAGACCACCGCTCTGCCTGCCGTGCCACAAGCTCCGGAAGCACCGGCACCGCAGCCCGCACTGCATTTACCGAGATCACAAAGCCCACAACAACCGCATACAGGGCCGCGATCCGCTGCCATGGGCTGGGCACGTGCCGCCCTCGGTGGAACGCCCGCACCGATTCCCGCACGCCCACCGTCACCGTGCGTGGGACACCTAGCTTCTCCCGCACCGCCGCCGTCCCGGCCGTGTCCTGACGGATGCCGTTCGCAGCCGTCCGCACCCGTTCGAGCGCCGGACGCCTCCACCGCGCCATCAGCCGGGCCCGTGTTCTGTCCGCCCCGCCACGAGCCCTCTCCACCAGCCCCGGCGGCTCTGGAGCCGCCTGCGTTCCCTCCACCGTTGTCATGCCGCCTATCTTGCGGCCGCTGTACGGAAGCAGTTCGAGATTCGGGAAAACGAGAAAGCCTCAGGACCCGTGTCCACAACTGTGGCCCGAGCATGCAGAGATCCTCGTTTGCAGTGCCCCAGGACCTCGCGCACCGTCGAGGCGGGACACGAACATGTCAAGGCCCCACTCCCTCTTGTGTGTTGGGGAGTGGGGCCTGGGTTTGTGAGCTACTCGTACTTTGTCATGAGGATGGAGACTTGCTGCAGGATCGCGGCCAGGGCCGAACAGTCCTCAGGGCGGAGCTGGCCCCTCATGTCCGCAGCTACCTGTTCCACGCCTTGGCTCCGCTGGAAGTAGCGCTGGATGAAGAGGCTTCTCTGACGGTCATCCAGCCGCGTGAAAGCCAGGTCCATGAGGCTGGCTCCGTTGTCCCATGCCACCGGAAGAGGTGACGTCCCTCCGGCTGTAGGTTGTGGCTGATCGGTATCGGGACGTGGCTCGGGCACGACGCTCTGAGTCAGCAGCCCTTGGTTCTCACTGGAGAACGTGGTTGCGGTCGCCTTCTGGGGTGTCTCGGACGGCCCCTGGTTCAAAACCGGGTTTTGAACCAGGCCAGGGGCTGGACCTGTCTTCGGTCTCCGCGGCTTCCGTTCCTTCGGCTGGGCAGCCTTCTGGATCTCCGCTGCCGCTCTGGCCTTTTGCTCCTCTGGGTCCTTGATCTTGGCGATCTGCTCGGCTGTCTTCACCTTGATCTGCTTGGTGTCGAGGACGTCTCTCAGTTCCGGCGCCAGGTTGAGCAGCGTCAGGCGATTGGAGACATACATCTGGGACTTGCCAATGCGCTCGGCTACCTTCTCCTGAGACCCGTGGCGATCCACCATCCGTTGCAGGAACTGTGCCTCCTTGTAAGGCGGAATGTTCTTGCGGTGGATGTTCTCGATGATGACGGCTTCATCGACCTTGTCGTCATCTGCGTTGCCGAGGCGGTCTCGGACGCGGATCTCGAACTTGGTCCAGCCGAGCTGCTTGGCCGCGTGGAAACGCCTGTTGCCGAGGATGACGACCCAGTCAGCGTCGCCCACAGCATCGGCGTGTTCAGGCTTGGCACGCCGAAAAGCCTCGCTCGACATGGCGACTGCGGGCTGCAACTGGCCCACTGATCGCATGGACTCCTTCAGCTCGCGGAACTCCGCGTCCTCATCGGTGTAGTCGAGCTCGGTGCGCGGGTTTCCGGGATTGCCGATGACCGTGTGCATGTACACGGTGGTCGGCGGCGTTTCGAAGTTGGCGGGCTGTTCGGTGGTGCCCGTGCTCTTCTTCGCGGTCTTGCCGGGCCCGTCAAGGAGTTCGGCCCAGGGCTTCTTAGCGGCCATCAGCGACGGTCCTTCTTGCCTGCGCCAAGCTCTAGGGCGAGCTGGTAGAAGTCCTCGCGAGCTTCCATTGCTACACGGTTCTTCTTGTACTGAGTGACGACGGTGCCCTCGAGGGCTGCTCGGGTGTGGACCTTGTAGTGCCGGATTACCGTGTTCGCCAGTTTCCAACCCTGGGCCCGGACGAAGTCCTTGGTCTGTTCGAGATCGGCCTCGCCGTCGCGAGGGTCCCAGTTGTTGATGACGACCAGGTAGGGGATGCCGAGCGGCTTGACGACCTCTTCGATGGTGTCGCGAGTAGGCATGAAGCCGAGGGGTTCGGGCTCGACCGGGATGATGATGTCGTCGGCGTTGGAGAGGACGGCCCGCATGGCGTCAGCGGCGGTGCTCTTACCAAAGGGGTCGCCGGCTTCCTCCTTCTCGTCCTCGGGTAGGTCCATCCAGCCGGGGGTGTCGATGAAGGCGTGCCTGACCTTGCGGGACTTCTTCAGGTCAGAGAACAGTTCGAGATCGTCCCTGGAGTTGATCTGCTGGAAGGAGAAGGGCAGATGCTCACCGACTCGTTCTGACCACCAAGTGGTGGAGCCCTGTGGGTCGGCGGAGACAGCGGCGACGTAGTGGGGGTCGCCTTCGGGGGCTTGGCCCAGCACGTGGGCGGTGATGGCCGCTGTGTTCACGGTGATAGTCGACTTGCCGACTCCACCTTTGCGGTTGATGAGCGCGGTGATCCGTGCCATGGGTGGTACTCCTGATGCTCCGTATGCTTCCCGGCCCGGTTGGGTCGGTACTAGCGGACTGAGACAGGATGCCACGCATGCCTCAGTGAGCGGCGCCTCGGCTTGCCGGTTCCAAAACCGGGTTTTGAAACTCTCGACAGGCGATGGCCACTGTGAGGGGGTTGGTGAAGTCGCCCCGGGCCGACTTCACCAGAGTTCAAAACCCGGTTTTGATTCGCACTCACGCGCTCAGGTCCACACCAGTCGTTCCAGCCATGCGGGAGCGAAGGCCCTTCTCCCCACGGTGGCAAAGCGGCGCTCGCACGGTTGGGGTGCCGACTCGCCGTGAAGCCTTGAAACGCACGAAGGCCCGCACTCCCTGCGGTGGGCGCTTTCCAGGGGTCGTCGCAACACGTGATCACTGGCGTGTATGGCGAGCAGTCTAAGCAGCGGCTCGGCTGGGACCTCCCAGCCGAGCCGCTTTGCATCGTCGACGGTGGTGGTGATGGCGCTTCGGTGCGGCCGGCTGAGGAATCCCCAGAAGTGACCGCCTGGCCGGCTCCCTACCTCTGCGGGGCCGGGATCCAGAATGGGCCTCATGAACGACGGATCGAGCTGGCCCACGGACAAACTGACCGCGCTCCGTCTCGGCAGGAGGCTGGTTGCAGAAGCCCCGGCGTCAGGGCAGCGCCGCCGGGCATTTGTGGATGTCAGCCCCAAGAAGAACGGGCTGCCCGGGTCCGGGTCGCGGTCTGCTGTTCCCGGTCGGTGGCCGGGCGGCGTTGATGCGAGCGTCGACTATTGTGCGATCCGCTCCGGGTTCCCGGAGTGAGAATACTGCGTGTGCCATCGGCTGCATCCGTACCTCGTTGCGCCGTGCTGCGTACGTGTCTTCTGCAGTCGCGTCGGCTGTCGCAGCGCGCCGCAATCATGAATGGGGTGGGGATGTCCAGTCACCGACTGTCCAAAAGAGGCCGATACATTGCCTGGGTAACGGCGGGTGCTGCCGTTGTCGCAGGTGCCGGAGTCGCGGCACAGACGTCGATGGCGGCCACGTCGTGGCCTGCGCAGAAGACTTATACCGGCCGGGCGTTCGACACCTGCACGGCGCCGTCGCTTCCGGCGATGAAAGCCTGGCGCACGGGTTTCTATGGTGCTGCCGCGGTCTACGTTGGTGGTAGGAACCGCGGTTGCACTCAGCCGAACTTGACTGCGTCCTGGGTGAAGTCGGTCAGCTCCAGCGGCTGGAAGCTGATACCGATCTACGTAGGCGCTCAGCCACCCTGCCAGAAGAGTGCGAACCCGGAGAAATTCACCGCCTCGACAGCGGCGTCCCTCGGCGCAAGCAACGCCAAGGACGCAGTCGCCAAGGCATCGGCGCTCGGCATGAAGGCCGGCACCCCGATCTACCTCGACATGGAGCCGTACGACATCACCAACAAGGCGTGCAACGACGCCGTGCTGGCCTACGTGCGCTCCTTCACCAAGACACTGCGGGCAAAGACTTACCGCAGCGGCTTCTACGGCTTCAGCAGCTCCAGCGCTAAAGCCATCGCTACTGCCACGAACAAGACCGACCTGCCGGGGAACCTCTGGTACGCAATGTGGGACAAGAAGAACACGACTACAACGGACTGGCCATGGGGTGCCACACAGTTCGCTGACCACAGCCGCGGCCACCAGTACATGGTCAACAGCAGGGAGTCTCGCGGCGGATACACGATCACCGTCGACCGCAACGCATGGGATGCCCCGGTCGCGATCACCGGCTGAGATCAACTCACGGTGCCCGCAGCATGACTCTCGGCCGCGGCCGTTCGGCCGAACTGCGACGGTCAGGCAGCTCGCCCCCGGGCACAGCGGTTGGTTGATGTACAGCAGGTCGACGCCGGGAGCGACAGCGTGGAGCTTCGTGACTTCAGCCCGTGAAGCACGCCGGGGGAGGGGACCAGGAGTCGCCGACTCCTGGTCCTCGTAGCGTCCACCGTGAGAGCGGCACTGTGACGCCAGCCCACCCCAGACGCGAGTGTGGGATCGAGGTTCCAACGTGTCCACGCGGACAGCCGGGTCCGGAACGGGAATCTGGGCCTGCCGTTGGCAGGGTAGGCGATTTGCCCGTATATGACTTTGGCCCCGCTATGGGCGGGGCCAAAGTGTGTGAAGTGCAATGCGACAGCCTGGTGGGAAGCCGCTGGACGGCGAGGATCAGCTCCGCTTACAGCGGTGGACAATGTAGCGCGACGTCTCCCAGATCACGGCCACAGTCAGTACTGCGAGGAACGCTTTCTGAACAACGGCAATGACACCGAGATCGATCGGACTGTCCATCGTGATGAGTGCTACAAGCGCCCAGTAGGCATGAGTTTTGAGGATCTTCCTTCCGTCGCACTCACGCATCAGAATCGGCCCCGCCACTTCCTGTACCTGTAGCGGGGATAGGGAGTCATGGAGTTCATGAGCTGTGCCTTGAAGTTTGCGTAGCCCCGGTTCACGTGGCGGAGGGTGTTCTTTCCGTACCAGTAGGTGCTTGTGACCTCAGACAGCGCCAATGCGCCGCCTCCGCACCGGGCCCAGCCCCAGCGGCCACGGCACGAACGTGTGACAGTCCGCCATTTACTCAGCCCCCGAGCGGCGCGTACCGCTCTGAACGGCGTGAAGCCGACGCCGAACATCACGGCAGAGTGGGCAAAGTCAGCGCTGGCATGCCTCCGCCGTACACCTCGCCAGCTCCTCACCCAGCGAACTGGGTTGTACCACGCTCGTCCGTCGAGGTCGTATTTGTTGAGGGGGTCGGCGTGGACGTATTCGTAGGCGTTGGCGTTGCCTCCGTATACGGGGTCGAGGGAGAGGAAGCGTCCGGTGGTGGGGTTGTAGAGGCGGACGCCCATGAGGGTGAGGTTGTTGGGGGTTTCGGTGGAGCGTTGTTTGGCGCCGAGCCAGTTGTAGCGGGTGGCGCTCTGGCCGGTGCGGGGGTTGCCGTACTCGTCGCTGTCGAGGGCGACGGGGGGCTTGGCGGTGTCCAGCGGGAGCTGGAGGGCGATGTCGCCGTGGATGGTGGTGAGTTGCAGGACGGTCTCGCCGGTTTTGCTGGTGGTGGCGGCGAGGTTGCCGGTGGCGGACTCGACGTTGCGGGTCAGCGCGCCGGTGGTGGTGTCCTCGGTGATCCAGCGGGGGTTGTCGCCGTCGCTGTCGTAGTGGTTGGTCTTGGATCCGGTCTGGGTCCAGGTGGTGCCGCTTCCGGTTTCGGTCTTGAAGGATCGGAAGCGTTGCTGGTTGGCGTCGAGCTGCCAGGTCTGGCGCTGGGTGCCAGCGGTGATCTGGTAGGCCAGGTCGTTGGCGTGGTAGCCGATGGTGCTGCCCGGCAGGGCGGTGGTGCGGCCGAGGTTGTCGTAGGTGTAGCCGGTGTCGACGAGCCGGTCGGCGCTGTCGTAGGTATGGGTGGTGGTGGTGCCTCCGGTGGTGGGGCAGTCGGTGCCGGGGGCGCCGGCGGCGGTGTTGCGGGTCTTGCGGTTGGTGCGGTTGTCGAAGGTGTAGGTCCGCTTGGTGCAGATGGTGTCAGCGGTGTCTTCGACGGTGGTCAGACGGCCGGTGGCGTCGTATCCGTAGGTCTGGTCGGACCAGCCGGCGTGGCGGGTGACCTGGCCGTGGACGGACTCGGTAGTGGTGTCGGAGACGACGATGACGCCGTCGCTGTCGCGGGTGTAGGTGCGCTCGGTGGCCGAGCCGGTGGTGTCCTCGTTCTGGGTGAGGGTGTATCCGCCGGGCAGCTTTTCGGTCGCGACCGATCCGTCGGCGTCGTAGGTGGCCTGG
Organism: Streptomyces sp. NBC_01217; assembly: GCF_035994185.1. Taxonomy (NCBI): domain Bacteria; kingdom Bacillati; phylum Actinomycetota; class Actinomycetes; order Kitasatosporales; family Streptomycetaceae; genus Streptomyces; species Streptomyces sp. NBC_01217. The sequence goes on along the minus strand of NZ_CP108539.1, from coordinate 110,654 downwards.
AAGACACCGGCGATCGAGTCGGTCGTCTTGGTGACCAGGCCCCGCGGCTCAGCGGCGTGGTCGTAGGTGAGCGTGACCGTGGAGGGCACGTTGTCACTGACCTTGACCGGACGGTTGAGCAGGTCGTACTCGGTTGTGGTGACGCCGCCGTCGGCGTCGGTGTAGGAGATCTGGCGGCCGAGCTTGTCGAATGCCTTGGTGATCGTGCCGCCGGTCGGCGACGTCACCTTCACGGCCAGGCCGGTGGCCGGGTCGTAGCTGGTGGTCGACTCGGGCACGGCCTGGCCCAGACCGCCGGTGATGGCCACCTTCGTGGCACGGCCGGCGTTGTCGTAGGTGGTCGCGGTGGTGCGCGTGGTGCCGTTGGCCGTGTCGGTGACCGTGGCCGCGTTGCCCCACCAGTCGTACGTGGTGGTGGAGGTGGGCAGGTTCGCCGGGTTGGTACCGCCGCCGGTGATGGCGCCGGCCGGACCGGTTGAGCACAGCTGGTCGGCCCATTCCGGCCGGCCGTTGCAGGCGCCGGTGCCGGTCGCTGACCAGTAGCTCGTTACCCGGGTGCCCGCGTCAGTGCCGGTGGCGCCGGGCAGCTGCTGCTTGGTCACGCGGCCCTGGGCGTCGTACTGGGTGGTCTCGGTGATCGCCAGACCACCGGGGTCCTTGATCGTCTGGGTGGGCAGGCCCTTGGCCCAGTCGTACACGCTCTGCAGCGCACGGGTCTCGCCATGGACGCTCGGGTGCTCGCGCACCTGGGCGCCTGTGGTGGTCTTGGTGACCTGGTCCTTGACCGTCGCGGTCCCGTCGGTGGGACGGCCCGCGTCGTACTCGTTGACCGTCCAGGAACGGGCGGTCACCGAGCTGCCGGCCGACACCAGCGTGGTCGTACCGGACTTCAGGTCGGCGGTCAGGTCGATGCGGTGCAGCGGCCCGAGCTCCTCCATCTCCCGGGTGCCGGTCTCGTTGTAGAGAGAGGTGGTGGACAGCAGGTTCGCGCGCTCGGCCGAGGGCAGCTGCGCGATGCCGAGGTCGGCCTGGGCCGCCCGGTCGTTCGCGCTCACGCCCAGGGCGATGGCCCGGTTGGCGGCCGTCAGCTCGCGCACCGTGTTGCCGAAGCGGTCGGACTCGGTGGTGGTGATGTTCCCGCCGGGCGTTGCGGCGTTGACCGAACGCCCCGAGACACCCATGTAAGTGACATCGGCGCGGGTGTAGTCGGAGGCGGTCAGCGCGTCACCGGAGTGCGCGCCGGGCACCGCGTCTGCGGGGAAGACCGCGGCCGCGTCGGTCGGGGTGTCCGTCTGGCCCCAGTCCTTCACATTGGTTGCGCCCATTGCATATGGGGCCTTCGTGCCGGTCAGCGGCACGTCGTAGACGACCGAGGTGGCAGAGGTGCCTTCCTCGACATCCGCAGTGCCCTGCTTCAGGCCGGAGCGGGATGCCTTCAGCAGCATGCCGTCGCCGGCGGTGGCCGCGCTGCCGGCCTTGCCGTACGTGAAGGTCCAGGGCAGCTCACCGGCCGAGGTCTGGCCCGTGACCCGGCCCGCCGTGTCGTAGGTGTACTCGGTCTTCAGCGCTGGGCTGATCTGCGAGGCCCACTCCTGACGCAGACGGCCGTCCGTGTCGTAGGCGTAGGACTGCACGACCTTGGACGTGGCCGCGGCCGCGGCCGGCTCGGTGGACCACATCCGGATCTCCTTCACCTGACCGGTGAAGTCGCCGAAGGCGGAGGCGGTGGCGGTGGTGGAGGTCGCATACACGAACTCCACTACCCGGCAGCCCTTTGTTGCGGGCGTTGCGGTGCAGGTGGCGGCACTCGCGGCGGAGGTCGGCGCGATGACCCGCTTGGGGCGGGACAGTTCCTTGCCGTCCACAGTCACGGCCTCGGAGACCACTGTGGTGGTGGAGTTGGTCAGGCCGTCCAGCAGGGTGCTGGAGACCTGCCAGGTCGCCACGGCCGGGTCGGGCTTGGTGAACTCGGTGACCGTCCCGCTGGTGTCGGTGAGGGTGAACGATCCGCTGACGCTGCCCGTGAGCGTCAGGTCCTCGGACCCGGGCTCCGGAATCCAGCCGCTCTTCGCCGAGTTGGCGGTGAAGTGGATGGCATCACCCTCCGAGAGCACCACGTCAATGGCGGTGTCGGAGATCTTGCGGATGTGGGAGTAGTCCGACTCGGTTGCCTCGGCGACGGTGCCGGAAACCCATTCCTTGCCGAAGATCGGCGCCTGGCCCTCCTGGCTGCCGCCCTTCTGCGGGTCCCGCGAGGAGGCCGTGCGGGAGACCGTCAAGCCGAAGGCTGAGGTGTCAGTGGCTGAGAGGGTGTAGTCGCCCGTCAGCAGGTTCACTGAGCCCGGGCCCACGTCCTCGGCCGCGGCGCCGCTCGCGTTGCGGTCGACGACCGCAGTCAGCGGCTGGGTCGACCCGGCGGCGGAGTTCGGGCCGGTGAAGTCGGCCTTGATCTGGACTGTGCCGTCCGGATTGACAGTGTCGGTGGTGTTCCAGACCAAGGGCGCGTTCTTGCCGCCGGTCAGGGGCACCGGCCAGGCCGTCACCGCAGTGCCGCCGGAAGTGACGTCACCCGCGGGGATCTTCACCCACGCATCGGCCTCCGAACGCCGCCAGGAGAACGACACCTGGTCGTACTTGCCACCGTCGGCCTCGGCAACCAGCGGCAGACGGCGAGCGGTGCGCTCACCCTCGGCAGGCTGGACGAAGCCGCCGGGGCCGGCGTGGAAGGTGTACTCCACCGCCTCGGACTTGTTGTCAGCCTTGTCCACCGCCCGCACCTGCAGCGTGTGAGTGCCGTCCTTGGGCGGGGCGAGAGATATCGCCTTCGCACCGGAGGCGCCGCCGGTCGCGACCTTGGTCCAGGTCACACCGTCCAGCGACCACTCCAGCCAGTTGTGGTCCGCAGCCGGCGGGGTCACGTTGAACACCCCGGCCTGGCCAACGCCCTTGACCCACGCGGACGAGGGGTAATCCGTCGATGAGATCGCGCCCGGAGCGGACGGCGCCGCCGTGTCGACCGTGAAGGTCTTCCACGCCGACCAGCCGACGTTGTAGTGCGCCCCGTCATACGGCGAGGTGCGGAACTTGTACGTCTTGCCGTTGGTCAGCACCCCGGCCGGCACGGTCACAGAGGCGACCTGCCCGGAGGGCACGTACTTCGACACGATGACGTCGCCGACCTGCGTGTTAGTGACGTTGTCGAAGATCTGGAAGGTGCCGTTGACCTTGTCACCGTCAGCATCCACGAACGTGTCGCGCAGCGTCGGCGTCACGGTGTTGACCGTGTAGGCACCGCCGTAGGAGAAGTACGGCGGACCGGCCTCCTGCTTGGTTCCGGTACGCGGACGGTAGTTGTAGTTGACCACCAGCTTCGGCGGGTTGGCCGCGTTGTTGGCGGAGTTGACCCGCTTCCACTGCGCGGTCACCGTCTCGCTGGCGGCACGCAGGCCCATGCCTGAGGTGGAGTTCTTCGCCGAGGCCCACTCCTGCACGAGGGTGGTGACGTCGGCGTTGATCCAGCCGTCAGCAGCCGAGGTGCAGGCGGGGTTGCCCTTGGTTTCGGTGGAGGTGGCCTTCGTCGCTGTCCAGGCCGGCTGCGCGGTCCAGCGCGAGGCGGTGGACGCCTTGCCGGCCGACCCCACCTCCCAGGGCTGGGCGGTGCACGTGGTGTTGCCGGAGTGGAAGTTCCACAGGCTCAGCTTTGCGCTCGACACCAGCGCGTCGGAGATCGGCGCCGTGTTCCACGTGATGAAAGAACGCGCCGTGCGCGGCGTGCCGTCCGGGTTCGTAGTACCCGGATTACCGAGGTCGAGCTCGGTGTCGGACGACCAGTCGACGGTCTCACCCTGCTGCACATACGTGTCGAACAGGTTCCCCAGCGACGACGTCGAGGGGTCGACCGTGACCGGGTACTTCGTCTCCGGATCGGCCAGGAACTGCGCATCCGGCGTGACGACCAGGTCCACACCGCCCTTGGCCTTGACGACCTTCATCGCGACGCGGGCTCGCCGGGTGTGCTCACCCGAGACCTTGTCCACGCTCGCGTCCCACATGACGGGGGCCGGCATGACCGCGGTCTTCTTCGACTTCTTGTCGGTGAAGAGCAGGCTGCCGTCCTTCTGCTGCTCGACCTTCAGCCCTTTGGACCGAAGCGGAAGCGTGTAGGAGAAGCCGGCTGCGGGCTTGCTCTTCACTTCCACGAACTGCTCGAACCCGACACGGGTCGCCTCGACGACCACGTCCGCACCCGGCACGGCGTTGATGTACGTGGCACGTGTGCCGTCGAGCTTCGGAGCGGGAAGCCCGCCCCGCCACTGCAGGGTGATCTGCCCGTCGCCTTCGCCCAACGTCACCAAGTCGGTGGCCGCGGTTGCCTGAGCAGCCTTCAGCGAGACCGCTTTCGTGCCGGACTTCCCGGACAGGCGAAGACCACGGGGATGCGCCTTCGACTGGACCGACCCATCGGAGAGAGCCTCGAGCTCCACATCGACATCGCGCCACTGCTCGGAGTCGTCCTTGAAGCGAACGGGACCGGCAGAGAGCTCCGTCGTGAGGGACCCGTTCTTGTTCACCCACGTCGTCGACGACTCAGTCCGCTCGGACAGAGCCTCGACCCGCTTGCCCGACAGGCGAGCCAGGACACGAGCAGACGGGATGTCACTCGCCGCAGTCGCATACTGCCGTGCCTGCTTGGGCTGTGCCTTGGCATCCAACGGGCTGGCCAGCACCATCTCCGAGCCCTGCAGCACCGTGACCGCCATGGTCAAAGCGAGAGACGCGGCAACCCGCCGTCTCCACGCACCTGGCGTCGGCCGGGCACCACTGTGCCAAGCCATCAATCTTCGGTTCATTGGTTCCGTAACCCCCCACACACAGCTGCCCCACAGTTAGGGCAGCAGGACGGAAACTAACCCACACCGAAAAGGGAGCAAACGGGGCGAACTGCACACACAAACGATCTTTGTGCGTACCCACATCAATAACTTGGCTTGAAAATGATCAGCTGACGGGGAACTAAGCCGTACCCGCCCCCACCAGGGAAAACAGAACACCCACCAGTCGACTCATTCGGTGACGCCGATCGTGCACTACCCGCCATTCGCCAGGAGAGTCGTGACGGCTGATGCGAGCATTCACACCCTCCGCGCCTTGGCGCGACATCGGCGACTCCTCGTGTGTGACACGGAAGCTGACGCAAGCGGCTCCAGGAACCCACGCTGGCGCGGAAGAGGCCATTCCTCAGTCTGAGTTGAACTGACTCGGCCCAAGGAGAGAGGGTGGCAAAATCTGGGGCAACGCGATCACCCCATGACGCGCTCTCCCCGGATTGCGGTGGCCAGTAGCGGGAGTCGGCATGACGGCCCCTCCCTGACATCGTTGGGCGAGACATCCCGGCGTGATCACCCTTAGCGGTGTTCTGTTTTCCCTGGTGGGGGCGGGTACGGCTTAGTTCCCCGTCAGCTGATCATTTTCAAGCCAAGTTATTGATGTGGGTACGCACAAAGATCGTTTGTGTGTGCAGTTCGCCCCGTTTGCTCCCTTTTCGGTGTGGGTTAGTTTCCGTCCTGCTGCCCTAACTGTGGGGCAGCTGTGTGTGGGGGGTTACGGAACCAATGAACCGAAGATTGATGGCTTGGCACAGTGGTGCCCGGCCGACGCCAGGTGCGTGGAGACGGCGGGTTGCCGCGTCTCTCGCTTTGACCATGGCGGTCACGGTGCTGCAGGGCTCGGAGATGGTGCTGGCCAGCCCGTTGGATGCCAAGGCACAGCCCAAGCAGGCACGGCAGTATGCGACTGCGGCGAGTGACATCCCGTCTGCTCGTGTCCTGGCTCGCCTGTCGGGCAAGCGGGTCGAGGCTCTGTCCGAGCGGACTGAGTCGTCGACGACGTGGGTGAACAAGAACGGGTCCCTCACGACGGAGCTCTCTGCCGGTCCCGTTCGCTTCAAGGACGACTCCGAGCAGTGGCGCGATGTCGATGTGGAGCTCGAGGCTCTCTCCGATGGGTCGGTCCAGTCGAAGGCGCATCCCCGTGGTCTTCGCCTGTCCGGGAAGTCCGGCACGAAAGCGGTCTCGCTGAAGGCTGCTCAGGCAACCGCGGCCACCGACTTGGTGACGTTGGGCGAAGGCGACGGGCAGATCACCCTGCAGTGGCGGGGCGGGCTTCCCGCTCCGAAGCTCGACGGCACACGTGCCACGTACATCAACGCCGTGCCGGGTGCGGACGTGGTCGTCGAGGCGACCCGTGTCGGGTTCGAGCAGTTCGTGGAAGTGAAGAGCAAGCCCGCAGCCGGCTTCTCCTACACGCTTCCGCTTCGGTCCAAAGGGCTGAAGGTCGAGCAGCAGAAGGACGGCAGCCTGCTCTTCACCGACAAGAAGTCGAAGAAGACCGCGGTCATGCCGGCCCCCGTCATGTGGGACGCGAGCGTGGACAAGGTCTCGGGTGAGCACACCCGGCGAGCCCGCGTCGCGATGAAGGTCGTCAAGGCCAAGGGCGGTGTGGACCTGGTCGTCACGCCGGATGCGCAGTTCCTGGCCGATCCGGAGACGAAGTACCCGGTCACGGTCGACCCCTCGACGTCGTCGCTGGGGAACCTGTTCGACACGTATGTGCAGCAGGGTGAGACCGTCGACTGGTCGTCCGACACCGAGCTCGACCTCGGTAATCCGGGTACTACGAACCCGGACGGCACGCCGCGCACGGCGCGTTCTTTCATCACGTGGAACACGGCGCCGATCTCCGACGCGCTGGTGTCGAGCGCAAAGCTGAGCCTGTGGAACTTCCACTCCGGCAACACCACGTGCACCGCCCAGCCCTGGGAGGTGGGGTCGGCCGGCAAGGCGTCCACCGCCTCGCGCTGGACCGCGCAGCCGGCCTGGACAGCGACGAAGGCCACCTCCACCGAAACCAAGGGCAACCCCGCCTGCACCTCGGCTGCTGACGGCTGGATCAACGCCGACGTCACCACCCTCGTGCAGGAGTGGGCCTCGGCGAAGAACTCCACCTCAGGCATGGGCCTGCGTGCCGCCAGCGAGACGGTGACCGCGCAGTGGAAGCGGGTCAACTCCGCCAACAACGCGGCCAACCCGCCGAAGCTGGTGGTCAACTACAACTACCGTCCGCGTACCGGAACCAAGCAGGAGGCCGGTCCGCCGTACTTCTCCTACGGCGGTGCCTACACGGTCAACACCGTGACGCCGACGCTGCGCGACACGTTCGTGGATGCTGACGGTGACAAGGTCAACGGCACCTTCCAGATCTTCGACAACGTCACTAACACGCAGGTCGGCGACGTCATCGTGTCGAAGTACGTGCCCTCCGGGCAGGTCGCCTCTGTGACCGTGCCGGCCGGGGTGCTGACCAACGGCAAGACGTACAAGTTCCGCACCTCGCCGTATGACGGGGCGCACTACAACGTCGGCTGGTCGGCGTGGAAGACCTTCACGGTCGACACGGCGGCGCCGTCCGCTCCGGGCGCGATCTCATCGACGGATTACCCCTCGTCCGCGTGGGTCAAGGGCGTTGGCCAGGCCGGGGTGTTCAACGTGACCCCGCCGGCTGCGGACCACAACTGGCTGGAGTGGTCGCTGGACGGTGTGACCTGGACCAAGGTCGCGACCGGCGGCGCCTCCGGTGCGAAGGCGATATCTCTCGCCCCGCCCAAGGACGGCACTCACACGCTGCAGGTGCGGGCGGTGGACAAGGCTGACAACAAGTCCGAGGCGGTGGAGTACACCTTCCACGCCGGCCCCGGCGGCTTCGTCCAGCCTGCCGAGGGTGAGCGCACCGCTCGCCGTCTGCCGCTGGTTGCCGAGGCCGACGGTGGCAAGTACGACCAGGTGTCGTTCTCCTGGCGGCGTTCGGAGGCCGATGCGTGGGTGAAGATCCCCGCGGGTGACGTCACTTCCGGCGGCACTGCGGTGACGGCCTGGCCGGTGCCCCTGACCGGCGGCAAGAACGCGCCCTTGGTCTGGAACACCACCGACACTGTCAATCCGGACGGCACAGTCCAGATCAAGGCCGACTTCACCGGCCCGAACTCCGCCGCCGGGTCGACCCAGCCGCTGACTGCGGTCGTCGACCGCAACGCGAGCGGCGCCGCGGCCGAGGACGTGGGCCCGGGCTCAGTGAACCTGCTGACGGGCGACTACACCCTCTCAGCCACTGACACCTCAGCCTTCGGCTTGACGGTCTCCCGCACGGCCTCCTCGCGGGACCCGCAGAAGGGCGGCAGCCAGGAGGGCCAGGCGCCGATCTTCGGCAAGGAATGGGTTTCCGGCACCGTCGCCGAGGCAACCGAGTCGGACTACTCCCACATCCGCAAGATCTCCGACACCGCCATTGACGTGGTGCTCTCGGAGGGTGATGCCATCCACTTCACCGCCAACTCGGCGAAGAGCGGCTGGATTCCGGAGCCCGGGTCCGAGGACCTGACGCTCACGGGCAGCGTCAGCGGATCGTTCACCCTCACCGACACCAGCGGGACGGTCACCGAGTTCACCAAGCCCGACCCGGCCGTGGCGACCTGGCAGGTCTCCAGCACCCTGCTGGACGGCCTGACCAACTCCACCACCACAGTGGTCTCCGAGGCCGTGACTGTGGACGGCAAGGAACTGTCCCGCCCCAAGCGGGTCATCGCGCCGACCTCCGCCGCGAGTGCCGCCACCTGCACCGCAACGCCCGCAACAAAGGGCTGCCGGGTAGTGGAGTTCGTGTATGCGACCTCCACCACCGCCACCGCCTCCGCCTTCGGCGACTTCACCGGTCAGGTGAAGGAGATCCGGATGTGGTCCACCGAGCCGGCCGCGGCCGCGGCCACGTCCAAGGTCGTGCAGTCCTACGCCTACGACACGGACGGCCGTCTGCGTCAGGAGTGGGCCTCGCAGATCAGCCCAGCGCTGAAGACCGAGTACACCTACGACACGGCGGGCCGGGTCACGGGCCAGACCTCGGCCGGTGAGCTGCCCTGGACCTTCACGTACGGCAAGGCCGGCAGCGCGGCCACCGCCGGCGACGGCATGCTGCTGAAGGCATCCCGCTCCGGCCTGAAGCAGGGCACTGCGGATGTCGAGGAAGGCACCTCTGCCACCTCGGTCGTCTACGACGTGCCGCTGACCGGCACGAAGGCCCCATATGCAATGGGCGCAACCAATGTGAAGGACTGGGGCCAGACGGACACCCCGACCGACGCGGCCGCGGTCTTCCCCGCAGACGCGGTGCCCGGCGCGCACTCCGGTGACGCGCTGACCGCCTCCGACTACACCCGCGCCGATGTCACTTACATGGGTGTCTCGGGGCGTTCGGTCAACGCCGCAACGCCCGGCGGGAACATCACCACCACCGAGTCCGACCGCTTCGGCAACACGGTGCGCGAGCTGACGGCCGCCAACCGGGCCATCGCCCTGGGCGTGAGCGCGAACGACCGGGCGGCCCAGGCCGACCTCGGCATCGCGCAGCTGCCCTCGGCCGAGCGCGCGAACCTGCTGTCCACCACCTCTCTCTACAACGAGACCGGCACCCGGGAGATGGAGGAGCTCGGGCCGCTGCACCGCATCGACCTGACCGCCGACCTGAAGTCCGGTACGACCACGCTGGTGTCGGCCGGCAGCTCGGTGACCGCCCGTTCCTGGACGGTCAACGAGTACGACGCGGGCCGTCCCACCGACGGGACCGCGACGGTCAAGGACCAGGTCACCAAGACCACCACAGGCGCCCAGGTGCGCGAGCACCCGAGCGTCCATGGCGAGACCCGTGCGCTGCAGAGCGTGTACGACTGGGCCAAGGGCCTGCCCACCCAGACGATCAAGGACCCCGGTGGTCTGGCGATCACCGAGACCACCCAGTACGACGCCCAGGGCCGCGTGACCAAGCAGCAGCTGCCCGGCGCCACCGGCACTGACGCGGGCACCCGGGTAACGAGCTACTGGTCAGCGACCGGCACCGGCGCCTGCAACGGCCGGCCGGAATGGGCCGACCAGCTGTGCTCAACCGGTCCGGCCGGCGCCATCACCGGCGGCGGTACCAACCCGGCGAACCTGCCCACCTCCACCACCACGTACGACTGGTGGGGCAACGCGGCCACGGTCACCGACACGGCCAACGGCACCACGCGCACCACCGCGACCACCTACGACAACGCCGGCCGTGCCACGAAGGTGGCCATCACCGGCGGTCTGGGCCAGGCCGTGCCCGAGTCGACCACCAGCTACGACCCGGCCACCGGCCTGGCCGTGAAGGTGACGTCGCCGACCGGCGGCACGATCACCAAGGCATTCGACAAGCTCGGCCGCCAGATCTCCTACACCGACGCCGACGGCGGCGTCACCACAACCGAGTACGACCTGCTCAACCGTCCGGTCAAGGTCAGTGACAACGTGCCCTCCACGGTCACGCTCACCTACGACCACGCCGCTGAGCCGCGGGGCCTGGTCACCAAGACGACCGACTCGATCGCCGGTGTCTTCCAGGCCACCTACGACGCCGACGGATCGGTCGCGACCGAAAAGCTGCCCGGCGGATACACCCTCACCCAGAACGAGGACACCACCGGCTCGGCCACCGAGCGCACCTACACCCGCGACAGCGACGGCGTCATCGTCGTCTCCGACACCACTACCGAGTCCGTCCACGGCCAGGTCACCCGCCACGCCGGCTGGTCCGACCAGACCTACGGATACGACGCCACCGGCCGTCTGACCACCGTCGAAGACACCGCTGACACCATCTGCACCAAGCGGACCTACACCTTCGACAACCGCACCAACCGCAAGACCCGCAACACCGCCGCCGGCGCCCCCGGCACCGACTGCCCCACCACCGGAGGCACCACCACCACCCATACCTACGACAGCGCCGACCGGCTCGTCGACACCGGCTACACCTACGACAACCTCGGCCGCACCACCGCCCTGCCGGGCAGCACCATCGGCTACCACGCCAACGACCTGGCCTACCAGATCACCGCTGGCACCCAGCGCCAGACCTGGCAGCTCGACGCCAACCAGCAACGCTTCCGATCCTTCAAGACCGAAACCGGAAGCGGCACCACCTGGACCCAGACCGGATCCAAGACCAACCACTACGACAGCGACGGCGACAACCCCCGCTGGATCACCGAGGACACCACCACCGGCGCGCTGACCCGCAACGTCGAGTCCGCCACCGGCAACCTCGCCGCCACCACCAGCAAAACCGGCGAGACCGTCCTGCAACTCACCACCATCCACGGCGACATCGCCCTCCAGCTCCCGCTGGACACCGCCAAGCCCCCCGTCGCCCTCGACAGCGACGAGTACGGCAACCCCCGCACCGGCCAGAGCGCCACCCGCTACAACTGGCTCGGCGCCAAACAACGCTCCACCGAAACCCCCAACAACCTCACCCTCATGGGCGTCCGCCTCTACAACCCCACCACCGGACGCTTCCTCTCCCTCGACCCCGTATACGGAGGCAACGCCAACGCCTACGAATACGTCCACGCCGACCCCCTCAACAAATACGACCTCGACGGCAAACGATTCGGTTGGATCAAGAAGGGTTATAGGTGGGCCAAGTCGGGTTACCGAAGTGCCAGGCGCGGCTATCACAGCGTAAGGCGATTCGTCCGGAACTCGTCCGTTAAATGTTTCCGCTACCCCAATGTGGGTGGATTCGGCTGCAAGTACAGCTACAAGGGACACCAAAAGTTCCGTGTCGACCTGCACCGGCTGAATGGACGCCGCGGTTACTGGCCTCACTACCACCGTCGGCCCGGAATCGGGCGGCATCGACCGTGGGACAGCGCCCCTAACAATGGCCCGTGGTGGCGACGGTTCTGACATAGAATCAACGACACCAACTAGTTGAACGAAGGGCCCGTCGAAACCCGTCGACGGGCCCTTTCTCCGAAGGAGACAGCAATGAGCGATGTGACCTACCCCCTTGTCTATATCGACGAGGAGGGAACAAAGAGCCAGATTGATACCCCAGATCGGTTGGCGCTTGTTGTCGAGTTCATCGACGATTGGGACCGACCTTACGAATGCCGGGATGCAACCGGTAAGCGAGTCAGGCTCATCATTTGGGCCCTACAAGTGATCCTCGCCCGTATCGTCCCTGACGATTTCGATCATACAAAGATCTCAGTAAAACGTTTCGCAGAGGGGGATACAGTCACTCTCGTCGAGTTCTTCAACAAAACCCCTATGAGGTCACTCCAAATTGAAAGCGGAGCAGCCCTCGCGAGCGAAGCTACAGAACTACCCACCCCCACCTCCACGGAGGCAGGATCAGAGGACCCTATGGAGTTTCACCGCACCTGGATGCGCGCCCAGCTGGGGAAGCGATACTCGTAGGCCAAATTTGCCACCCGCAAGAGGCAAGGTTCGACATCAGCCACGACGTGAAGCATGCAGCCGGGGCGCGCTGGGGGAGCTGGAGGCGGACCTGGTCCACGATCCGGGGTGGGCTTCCACGCTCCAAGCTGTCCGCGTACAGCGGGGATCGGGAGGGGGAGTTCGTGAACGTCGGTGAGGATGAGGTGCTAGGTGTCGGGCTGTGCCCAGCGGGAACACGGGTCGGTGCCCTGGGGGTCCTGGTGGCAGTCGGTGAGGCGGGCGATGCCGATGACCGCGCCGGTGTGGAGCTCGCGGCTGCGGATCGCGGTGGCGACCAGGAGGTCGCGCAGCGGGGCCCGCTCGGTGGTCAGTCCGGCGTGTAGGAGCAGCCAGCCTCGCCAGGGCCAGTTGGCCGGGCGGTTCTCCGTGCGCTTCGTGGCGAGGATGCAGGTGGCCCAGGGCTGGCGGATCGTGATGCCGCGGATCCAGTCGCCACCTTCGAGTGCGTTGCTCATGCGGCACGCTCCAGCAGCGCGGCCCCCGGGCGGCCGACACGGCGGCCGTTGACGGTGGGCGCTTCCAGGTCCTCGATCTCCGCCCAGCCGTACTGCCCGGAGTGCTTGGTGCGGTACATGGAGACGTCCGCGCCGCGCATCAGCGCGGGCAGGGCGTGGATGCCGAGGTAGTAGGGGACGGCGGTGCCGACCGACGCGGCGACGGCGAGCGGGCCGGCCTGCGTGGGCACGGGCTCGCTCAGGACGTCCACGAGCTGCTGGAGGTGCTGCTCGATCGCGTTGTCGTGCGTCGGGTTCACGCGGGTGGCGACGGCGAACTCGTCTCCACCCAGGCGGCCGACGACTCCGTGCGGTCCGGCCCACCGGGCGAGGCGTTCGCCGGTCGCGGCGAGCGCGGCGTCGTCGGCGGCGTGGCCGTGGCGGTCGTTGAGGCCCTTGAAGTGATCGAGGTCAATAACCATGCAGAGCAGGGAGTCGTGCCGGTGCCGGGCGAGCAGGCGCTGTGCGCGGCGCTCGAACGCGGCGCGGCGCTGGGCTCCGGTGAGCGGATCGCGGCGTTCGGCCGCGAGTCGCCGGTAGAGTGTGAGCGCGTGAACGGTCCAGCCGGTGAGCGGGACCGCGAGGGTGGTGATGATGAGAGCGCGTTGTCCGATCGGGGTCGCAACGCGCGTGACTGGGTCCATACTTGGATCTCCCTCTCGTCTCGTACGGGATGGGTGACCCGGGGCGGCCGACTGGTTTTCCGGCCTTTGGCGGCCGTCCCGGGGCGGAGCTACAGCGCGAAGTCGCCGCGAGCGGCGGTCCAGCTAACGGGGTTGATCCAGCGGCCGGCTTTCGCGGCTGGCCACTCCATCTCCCAGCCGGGCCTCAGCCCGCTGGCTCCCCAGTTGTCCGGCTGCTTGCCGGGGATCTCGAGTCCGGCCTGGTGCGCGGCGAGCGCGGCGGGTACGCCTCGTGCGCGCGCCGCAGTGCCGTGGTGGGGGAGTCCGCCTCGCCGGTGAAGACGTGCAGACCCCGCAGGTCTGGGTTGGTGGTGTCGTGTATCGGGACGTCTACCTAGTAGTACGGGTGGGCCATGACGTCCATCTCCTCTCGTGATCGCGGTGGTGAGGGACCACCGCGACCGCCCCGGCCCCGGCGTGGTGGCCGGGGCCGGGGCAGCACGGAGCGTCCGTCAGCTCATCCGTGGATCGCTTCCAGGGCCTGCGCAACGAGGTCGGCCAGGCTGTCGGGGTCGTCGTCCTGGTCGTCGACGCGGTCGGCGTGGACGGTGCAGACGATGTCGGGGTCGTTGTCCATGGCGCCGGTCAGCGCCCGGTACAGGTCGGTGACCGAGTAGGCCGGCGCCCAGGCGCGGCCGGGGCATTCGTCATCGAAGGGGCAGGGGAGCGCCACGTCGAAGCCGAAGTCGCCCGCCCCGTCGACGTCGTCGCGGTACGCCAGGGTGAGGTACTGCTGTCCGAGGCGGATCTGCGCGGCACGGTCCTTGCCCGTCACCAGGTCGGAGCCGGGCCGCCATCGCCACAGCGGCAGGATCTCTGGCCCGAAGTACCGGCGGACCAGGAGCAGATCGCCCAGGCCGTCGCTGCCGTCCCGCCCGAGGTCGGCTTCGCAGGCGTCGGACAGGCGCTGGAGCAACGGCTCCAGCCGGTAGAGGCTGTCGGCGAACAGCACCTCGTTGAATCCCTCGGAGAGCAGTCGAGACTGCCCGGGCCACCGCCGACACCCTCCCCACCCTCCACGACGAGCTCGCCGCCGGAACCGGGATTTCAGGGCCGGCCGCCCGGCGAGCGATCCACGCCGCAGCCCAGGCCCCCACGTTCGCCGGGTCCATCCGCACGTACCGGCAGGCACGGGACATCTTGGGCAACCCGGCCCTGACCGTCTACGACAATCCGCGCTCGTTCCTGATGTGCGTCTACAACCGCGACCGCGCCCTGTGTCACCGGCTCGATGTCACCGACGCCCCGAGCCTGGACCGATGCCAGCCGACCTGCGCGAACATCGCTCGCACCGACCGCCACGCTGACGAACTCGTGCAGCACGCGCAGGCGTTGGAGAAGCAGGCCGCCTCGGAGGCAGTGCCCGGCCCGCTCGCCGACCGGCTCACCCGGCGGGCCGACCACCTCCGTGACCTGGCTGACCGCCACCACCACGGCCGCATCGACCTCCAGGAGCCGACGTCATGAGCCCCGCCCCGAACGAGCGCGACCTCATCCGTGCCGCGATGGACCGCATCCTGGGCGGAACACCAGAGCGTTGCAACGGCGCGCTGACGATCGTCGCCCTCGCCCTCGAAGCCGGTGTCCCGCGCAACGCACTCACCCAGCGGCACACCGACCTGAAGAAGGAGTTCTACGACAAGGTCCGCGCCCGCGGCGACACCCCGGACAGCGAACAGCGCCTACGCAAGCAGGTCCGCCAGCTCAAAGAGCTCCGTGCTGCTGACGCGGTGGAGATCGCCGACCTCAAGGCCGACGTCGAAGCCCTCGTCGGCGCTCTGCACCAAGCGACAACCGAGAACCAACTCCTGCGCCAGCAGCTGACAGATCGCACGGCCGTGCTCCGTCCGCTGCCCGCTCAGCGTCAACCAGAGGTCTCCCACCCGGAAAGCAGGCGACCCGACACCAAATTCGAGCGGTGAGGAGCAGCCCCTGCCTGAGAGCTGCAGCCAGGGGCTCTGCGAGAAACTCGAAGGCGCCACCCGGCATCGCCCTCGCTCTCCGAGCCGGCGTGATCAGTAGTTGTTGCGGGTCAGGACGTTGGTGACGGCGCATAGTGGTGGGCAAGATTAGTGGCGAGGTCGCGAAGGTGAGCCCTGGCTTCGGAGGGGCCGTGCACAGTGATGGCGCTCCCGAACGGCAGTAGTGCTCGCACGTCCTCCAGATGCAGGAAGCGGATCGTCACCCTGTGGCCGGTGGCGGATTCTTCATGGTCGTCCCGGACGAGTCGTAGGCCGAAGATCCGTTGCGCTCGCTCGATCTGGGTCTGGTCGATGGTGGCGCTGACCTCTATCGCGTGGTTGTGTTCCCACTGAGCAATGAGCGCTGCAGCGACGGTGGCCAGGGTCTGGCTCTCGCGGATCCGCCGTGGCTGCTCGACTTCTTTCCACGTCGTGATCCGTTCGAGTCGATACATCCGTGGCACTCGGGCGCAGTCGGCGACGAGGTACCAGCTGCCGGCCTTGGCGAGCAGCCCGTAGGGATCCACGACCAGGTCGCGGGGGCATGACTCGCGTGGGCTGTCGTACTCGATCCGTAGCCGGCGACCGCGCCGCACCGAGCCGATCAGCGAAGCCGGGGTCGTGCCGGAAGTACGGGCCTGGAGCCAGGGACGGCTGTCCACGTGCACTACGTCGGTGAGTGGCAGGAGCTCATCAATTCGACGTGGCTGTGCAGCGGCGATCTTGGAGAGCGCGCGCCGGCTCACGACCGATGCGTCGAGCTCCGCACGTTGCTTCTCATCCAGCCCAGTGAGCGACAGATGATCACGCTCGCCCGGTGTGAGTCGCGTGAGGTCGAGCCCGGACCCGGGCAGCATGGTCACGCCTCCGAGGCGGCCCCGTTGCGCGGTCACCGGCAGACCGGCGTCGCGGAGCCAGTTCAGATCTCGGGTGACGGTTCGAAGGGACACCCCCAGCGCCGAGGCAAGTTCCTGTGTGGTCACGGCATCCCTCGATGCCAGGAGCAGCATCAGGGAGAAGAAGCGGTCTGGGGTCACACGCCAAGTTTTTCAGGAATTGCGACATGATGCGGCGCATATCCCGGTCAGGCTGGCGGATGCGTACCCACGACCTGCGAGAAGGAAGAACCATGACCACATCCGTCGTGTCCATCGTCTACGTGAACGACGCTCCCGCCGCAGCGCGCTTCTACGGAGACCTCCTCGGCATGAGCCCCTCGTTCGAGACTCCGGGATACATCACCTTCGACCTCGGGCCAGGCGCTGACCTCGCTGTGTGGTCCGGCCAGTTCGAGGATCTGTCAGCGGACGTCCCGCGTACCAGTGAGGTGTGTCTGGCCATCGACAGTGGGCCCGACGAGGTCAACGCGATCTTCAAGCAGTGGCAGTCCAAGGGCGTCACGATCCTGCAGGAGCCTCATGATGCGGGGTTCGGGCTGACCTTCCTCGCAGCCGATCCTGACGGGAACCGTATCCGCGTCGCACCGAGGGACTGACAGGCCGCAATGCGGCAGGCGCGCACGATAGGTTTCGCGCCTGCCGTCGTCCGACTTCGAGAGGCCGACGAGTGCCCCACGCGAAAGCGCCCCTGAGCGTCGAAGGCCGTAGGCGGCTCCCTGGTTCGGTTCAGAGGTGGTCAGCTCCGGCTCAACACGCTGGACTTGACAGACATCCCATGAGCTGGAGAGTCAAACGGCGAGTGCGTGAGCCCAGGGGGACCAGGCAGTCTCCTTCCCATCGGCGGCCCGTCGTTCAGCTCGAACGGATGCCCTAGTCTCGGCGGGTGACGCTCTACTTCGACCCAGTGGCCATCCTCGGCAAGGACCGCGATGCCTTTCGGGGCCGTTGGGAAGACCGACTGTGGCTCAACGTCCCCGGGCCCTTCTACGGCGGGGAGACCGACACCTGCTGGACGGGACGGCTTTCGGCACCCGCTCACGTCCTCTATGGGGGCGAGTACCTCAGCGAGTACGTCTATCGCCAGCCCAGAACGCCTGCGGACACGGCCCTGCTGGTCGAGGCGGCAGACAACGACCCATTCCTCGGGTACGGCTGTGATGGCGACTCGCGATGGACACCGGAAACGGTCCGGGAGTGGTGGAGCAATCGCAGCCAGGTCATGCAGTACCTGTCCGATCAGCGGAGCAAATGGGACGAGAGCGATGCCCGGGCAGGCCAGGGCATAGCCGCTTCCGTCCGCGACTTCGAGCTCTACATCGGCGGTGACCTGGCAACTGACCTGCGGGTCTACCTCTACTGGCTGGAAGAGCGGCGGTCCCCCACACTCGTTGACCGGTTGCCCGAGTTGTAGCGTCACGCGGCGAGTGCGTGGGCTTGCTGGGACCAAGCTGTCGCCTCGTCGTACGGTGTACCGGCTTTGAGACAGCCGTGCAGGATGCCGACGAGCCGGTTGGCGAGTTGGCGCAGAGCGGCATTGAATTCGATGCCGCGAGCTCGTTGCCGCTCGTAGTAGGTCCTGGCTCCGGTGGAGACCCGCAGTGCTGAGAATGCCTGGGCGATCAGGGCGTCGATGAGTCGGTCGTTGCGTACGTACCGCGCGGTCACGACCTTCTTCCTGCCGGAGGCGCGGGTGATCGGGCTGGTACCTGCATAGTTCTTACGGGCCTTCGCACTGGCGTAGCGGTGCGGGTCGTCGCCGAATTCTGCGAGGGCCCGGGCGCTGAGTATCGGGCCCAGTCCGGGCTGGGACCGGATGATCTCAGCGTCCGGGTGCCGGCCGAAGAAGTCCTCGACCTGCCTGTGCAGGAACTTGACCTGCTCGTTCAAGGTGACCAGCAGCGCGACAAGAGCGCGCACCGAGTCGGCGTAGGCCGCGGTCACAGCGGCAGGCTGACCCAGGTGTTTGGCACGCAGGACGGCCTGGATCTTGGTGGCCTTGTCGGCGATGTTGCGTCGGCGGGCGCGCTTGAGGGCCGCACTGATCTGTGTGGTCGTCAGCTTCGCTGCGGTGACCGGATCAGGCGCTTTGGCCAGCAGCTCCAAGACGTCGGGGGCGTCCAGGTCCTCGAACGCCTCCAAGGCGGCGGGGAAGTAGTCGAGCAGGGCGTGCCTCAGCCGCTGCATGGTGCGGGTCCGCTCCCAGATCAGGGTCTTGTGAATGCGCGTCACCACCTTGACCGCTTCAGCGTCGGCAGTGTCCCCGGAAACCGGGCGCAGCTGGTGGGAGTCGGTGCGCACCATGTCGGCGAGCATGTGCGCATCGGCCGCGTCACTCTTGGCCCCCGACACCGCCAGGCGTTCCCGATACCGTGAAGCCTGCAGCGGGTTGACCGCGTACACCGTGTAGCCCGCGGCGATCAGCGCCTGCACCCACGGGCCTCGATCGGTCTCGATCCCGATCACCACCTCGGCCTTGCTGTCCTCGCCGAGCTCGGCCCCGATCATCGCGTGCAATCGCTCGATGCCCGCCACGCCTTCCGGCAGCCGAGCCTTGGACAGTCGGCGACCCGTGGCGTCCATGAGCTCGACGTCGTGGTGGTCCTGGGCCCAGTCGTCCCCAACGAACAGCAACTCGTCTCCTCCGTCATCGACCTCGATCGGTAGCAGCCCGCAGGAGAACCATCAGCGACCTAATAAGGCTGTGCTCACGCCGCAATCGGGCGGGCACGACATCCCATCAGCGATTCCGCTCCTGGCCGACCGGCAGGGGCACGATCTGTCAACAGGACTCGAAGTCCAGGGAAGAAAGAGTGCTCACCCGCCGGCGGCTACCAGGCACCGAGTCTGCCGGATGGAGCCTCGGTGGGTCTTATTAGAGAAGTCGTCGCTCACCGCGCCGCGCAGAGCGTCGAGGGAGAGCACCTGGGACGCGGGCCAGGTGCGGGCGAGCGTCGACTTCCCGGCACCGGAGGGCCCGATGAGTACCACCAGGGCGTTCTTGCTGAGTTCCAGATCGAGCAGCGCGGTCATTGGGGATCTCCTTGCGGTTCGAGGGCGCGGGCAGCCCAGATCAGGCGCATCCCGGCGTTGTCGGTGATCAGGTCGGCGGCCTCGTGCAGTGGGCAGGAGGCGTCGCCGTCGCGGTCGGGCTCGATCTGCTCGGCTCGCCGCGCGGCGGTGGTGACCAACTGCGCGAGGAACGGGATGAAGCCGCCGGGCGGGTCGGTGTCCTCGATGAGTTCGCGCAGGATCGCGGCGAGCTGTAGGATCTCGCGTCTCATGGCATGACACAGCCCGCTGACCTGGTGCGGTGCGACCTGTCTCACCGTGCGGCATGGAAGATCCGTCTCACGAGGGTGGCCATTTCCTCAGCGCAGACGGCAGACTCCGGCGGTGACCTCGAACTCCCCGCGCCCCGCTCGACACGAACCAACTCCCGCCGACCCTGTTCTCTATCCGGATCTTGCGGCTGCCGGCAGTCTGGCTGCGGCCTTGGCACTGGCTGCTGCCGAGCAGGGGCTGGACCTAGATGCGGTGCTGAGCGACGACTCGGACCCGCTGCGGACAGCCAGCGTGGCCAGCACAGCTCCTGACCGGGAACCCTGCTGGATCTTCATCGGGTCAGAGAGCCGTTGGTTCAACATCAATGGCCTGCGTCAAGGCGTTCAACTGCTCTCGGGCTCGACCTCCGATCTGGAAAAGCTGGCCCGAGCCGCAGCAGGTTGGCGAAACGGGGCCCGGCTCCGCGAGATCGAGAAGGCTGCCCCCTTCATCAAGGTGAGCGAACTGGCCGAAGCGCATGAACGCGGTCCAGCCGAAGCGGTCACTGTGCAGTGGCGGCTCCTCTTGGAGGACTTGCGCCAGGAGGCCGATCGTCTCGACCTCGCCCGCCAGACACTGGCGCTCGCCGAGACTGCGTCGACCGACCCGAAGCTGCGGCAGTTGTATCCGTTCACCAGCCACTGGTCACTTCACTTCACGACCTGCACCGGGTTCCCGTACTCATGGGACGTGCCGTTCGTCGACCCACTGAGCGACGGACGATACCGAGTCTGCGGGCCTTCCCGCGGGACAGTCGTCGGTGAAGCTGACACGGCAGAGGAGGCCATCTCCATGGTGGTGGAGAGACTTCCGGCGAACTGCGGGCCAGCAATGGCTGGCTCCAGCAGTCAGCGTCGGGACTGACTCCCTCCCTACTCCTCGGCGTGATCGGTTGCGCGGAGGGCAGTGTGGTGGCTTCTTCCTCCAGGAGAGCGGAGGGGGATGTTGTGGGTGTGGGCCCATCGGGCCATGTTCGTGGGGCTCATGTCCTTCTCTCGGGCGAGGTCGGCCAGCGTCCGGCGATGGACGACGTACTGCTCCGTCAGCCAGTCCTTCTCGACTACTCCGCGACGTCTGTAGTCCCGGTTCCCGCTGCGCAGAGAGACGCCGTATTCCCGCGCGAGAGCGGTCAGCACCTTCCGGGAGAAGCCGGTGAGCTCGGCGATGTCGTCAAGAGAGCGGTGCTCGTCGAGGTAGAGGCGGGAGAAGGTGTCGGGCGGCACTTCCTGGCGTGCCCGCATGCGGATGCGGGGCATGGGTCTCACTGTGCTCTTCGGCGGAGGTTCGGGTGCTGGGCGTTCGTCCAGAATGTGCCGGACCGCCTCGATGCTCGTGCCGAGGACATCGGCTGCGTACTGAACCGGGTTTTTGTGCTGGCGAACGAGTCGGTGCAGACGGGAGACGTCGATGTGTGCTGGGTCGGGACCGGGAAGTTCGAGTCCGCTCAGCAAAGTGGCGGGAGGATGCCAGGTCACGGGCTCGTCGCGGATACGGTGCTCGGCGAGGAAGATTCTGGCTTCGTAGGCCAGCGCTTCGGCCAGCTTGGGGGTTTGCACGGCGGCAAAACGGGCGGCTTGGGCTCGGAACTCTGCTTCGTTGAGTCTTTGGTGGTCGGGGGCCGCTTCGAGGGGAAGCCCACTGATGCGCTGGAACAGGTGGCTGCGGGCAATGCGTTCACGGCGGCCGCTTCCCGGGCTTGTGTCTGTGCGGCGGCAGATCTCCAGCCAGCGTTCGGTCGGCAGCAGATTCGTGTAGTCCAGACCACGGCGTCGCCGGTAGTCGACGGGAACGTGAACAGCATCGAGGTGGTCGGCCAACCGAACCAGAGCTCTAACGGTGTCCGGCCAATGCGGCTGGTCGTCGAGCATCTGCAGGATGCGGGAGATGTCGATTCTGTCGGTGACTCCTCCGAGGTAGGCGGCGGCTTCCTCGAAGGTAGTCCGGCTGTCGACGGTCAGGAGCATGGCGGCCAGGACCGGGGCGAGCGTGCGGGGATAGACGCCATCGGATGGGACGAGCCGTGTTGTCCATAACTTCCAGAACGTGCTCGGGATCTTCCGGGCCCGTTGGGCGATGTCCTGGCTGGTCTTTCCCGGGCGTCTGGGCAGGTCGGTGGGTGTGCAATATCGGATGTGTTCGCTAGGGCGCAAGGACGGTGCCAGCG
Source organism: Streptomyces sp. NBC_01217 (assembly GCF_035994185.1). Classification (NCBI taxonomy): domain Bacteria; kingdom Bacillati; phylum Actinomycetota; class Actinomycetes; order Kitasatosporales; family Streptomycetaceae; genus Streptomyces; species Streptomyces sp. NBC_01217. The sequence continues at coordinate 88,758 of NZ_CP108539.1, read as the reverse complement.
CCGCCAGTTGAACTCCCTTCAGCACGGGGCTCAGGCCACGTCCCCAGCTATCGATGCTGGTGGAGGTGATCTGCCAGAGCTCGTCCCGCATCGCCTCCAGTAAGCCGCGCATCGCGGCCCCTGCCTGGTGGATGTCGGGCTGATCAAGAACGTGCAGGGCGATGATCGCCCCGACGGCAATACTCGCCGCTCGTGGTGGCGCCATAAAACCGGGCCGTTCAGTCGCCCGCAGGGCGAGCCGGGAGCCCGGGTCGGGGGTGAAATGCTCCTCGGCGATGTCCGCCGGAACCAGGCTTCTGGCGACGTGCTCTGGAAGGTCGGCCAGCACCCGCCCACCGATAGCCCGGACATCTGCCAGTGCCGTCTGGGACTGCTGGGGGCTGATCGCGTAGGTGCCGAAGGCTGCGGTTCCGGACTCAATGACATCCCTCAGCTTCTCCTGCGCCGCGAGCGCGGGATGTGCTGCAGGCAGCCAGAGCGTATGAGTCCGTGAGAAATCGAAACCGCAGCCCCCAGGACCTCGACCATCCTGGTGGGCGGACGGATTGCCGCAGACTCCCGGGTGAGGGACGACCCTGCCCGAGCGGGGGCGCTGACGGGGGATACGTCCGCACTGCGGACAACAGTCCGCCAGCAGGCGGCCGTGACGGGGACAGGCGAACGCCCAACCCAGTCGCCAGAACAGCTGCCATCGGCCGTCGGTATCCCTCAGGCAGTCTGGACAGAACCGGGAGCCTCGACTGCGGCCCCAGAGAACGTGCCGGTTCACGTACCGACGCTGGAAGTCGATGCGCGCGGCCCTGGAGTCGTAGTGGGCGAGAGTAAGGGTCGTGACGGTCTGCTCGTCCAGCCCACTTGCGTGCGCGACGGCCGCGGTCTGCTGCCCGTTGAGCAGGACCGTCCAGTCCGGGGGAATGTCCCGAAGGTGGTTCCCGGACCGCTCCCTGACCGGGAACCCCAGATGTCGCAGCACTTCACCGAGCGAGGTGTCCAGCCGTCGTGCCAGCGCCTCCAACCAGGAATCCAGGGCTTCGCCGGGCAGCGGGGGCAGCCGGATCGGCAGGGTGCGGGCCGGCGGTCTCATGCGGCTCGTCGGCTCCGGGATCGCGGACGGCTGGTCAGCCGCTTCTTCTCCAACGCGGCCTGAAGCTCGAGGCGGGCCGCCTCGGATGCCTCATCGTTCTTCACCCGGTCCATCAACTCCTGGTCGAGACGTTCGGCGCCGGTGCGGACCGCCCGCTGGCAGCCGCGGTTGATCAGCGTCATCAGCGAGCCGATGTGTCCGGTACTGCGGGCGAAGAGGTAGTCGGACAGGTCGTCCGCGAGCATGCCGGGGTGCTTGTCGGTGAGCACGAGGCGCTGTTCGAGGGCCAGCAGCATCTGCCGCCATTCCCGTCGCCCGGCCTCCGCTTCGATGGTGAACGGACGCAGCCCCAGACGGGTGGTGCGACGGCCCGTCTGGGCCAGAGCGGTGTCGCGCCCGTTGGTTCCCTCGCCGAACAGGCCCTTCTCGGCAAGTTCGACCCCCACCATCAGCAGCGTCACCGGGAACTCGTTGGCGATCCACTTCAGGTGATTGCTCACCTCGATGCCGCTGTTCTGTCCCCATCTCAAGAAGTGCAGATCGTCCAGAACAACCAGTCGGACATCGCAGGACAACACGCAGTCCAGCACCCGCCGTCCGAACTGGGCGGTGGTGCCACGTCCCTGTCCGGGGTGGCCGAAGAACTCCAGCATGGCCCGGTTGAGGTCCTTCATCCCGGTGTTCCCGGTCAGCCCGACCCGGCAGACCGGGATCCGCTCGTGTCCCTGGCTTGTGAACGGGCCCGACTCATCGATCTCCCGCTGGTGGAAGTCGCGGGCGAAGGCAAGCACCGAGGTTGTCTTGCCCAGTCCCGGGAACGCGTCGACGGCAACCGCCCCCTTGGCCTTGTCGCCGTCGTGCTCGTTGCTGTCGACGATGTCCCACAGGTCCTCGTGCAGTTGCGCCAGTTGCGGTGTCTTGATGGGGCCGATGTTCGCGTGCCACTTCCGGCGCTGCCGGTCGTAGTCCGCCCGTGCCTGCGTGGCCAGGGACTTCAGCTGCTTGCGGGTCAGTAGATCGGGCCGGCTGCGGCGGGGGCTCTCGGCGAACGCCTTGAAGTCCTCCTTCCGCGACAGGGCGAGATTGTCCGGCTCCGGAACACTGCTGTCGTTCACACGTCCTCCAGAGCATCGGCGTAGAAGTCGTTCCCTTCGGCGAGGTCCTCCAGATCGGCCTCGTCGTCATCACCCGTTTCCGTCACCGCGCCGGGCTTCTGCGGTTTCGCGGTCTCCTCGTCCTGACCGAGGGCCTTGCGTACGGACGGAAGCGAGACGACCGTCCCCGCCTCACTCTCCGGAAGTTCGATGGCGGCCTGCTCGCGCGAGAGCCGCAGGGCCATGCGCCGCTCGGCGATCGTGGTGCCCAGTCCGAGGTTCCACCGCTCCAGCAAGTCAGCAACGGCGAGCCGGTCGTCGGGAAAGCGATACTTCGAGGCGGCCAACTGCCGGGCGAATGTCAACGCGTCCTCGCTCAGCGGCATCTCAACCGACGGCGCGTGCTCCCAGACCAGCGTGTGCCAGGCCCGGGTGGCCGAATCGCGGAAGTAGATCCGGGTGATGTCGTCGGGGTCTACCTGGAAAGGCCAGCCGTTCTTCACCGGCCCGGCATACGGGCTTCGCAGTCCCGGCTCGGGCAGGCCGGGGCCGTTGTAGCGGCGCCGACCGATCTCGACCCCGTAGTGCTGGACCGTGCGCCACTTCGTGGCGAGGAACTCAAAGGCCAGATCCTTGTCCCGCGGGACTTCAATCCAGCCGGCCCTGGCCATCCCGTGCTCGAACATCTTCGCTGGGGACATCCTCAGCCCCGGCACCCCTGGATCGACCAGACTCGCGTGCGGCCTGCAGTGATAGACCACCGCCGTCCACTCTTGGATCATCGCCTCCAACTCGTCCAGGAAGAAGAACGCATCGTCCTCCGCAGCCTCGCCCCGAGAGTGGATGTCCGGCCCCTTGTAACCGGGAAGCGCCTCAAGCAGCCCTTCCCTCAAGGTCCGGAAATACCGCTCCACCGGTCCCTTGTCCCGGCCCGTCCGCAGCCTCGCCGGCTGGATCGATATCCCCATCCGGCGGCAGACGCTCGTCAGATGCTCCGAGACGTAAACCTTGCCATGATCGACCACCAGCGTCTCGGGCACCAGCGGTGGCGAGGCCAGCCCGGGACCGACGGCACCCTCGACGTCGACCAGGACCGTGCGCGGGATGCCATGCTCGGGCCAGACCGCACCGCGCGGCCAGTCCCGCCCCGCCGGCCTCGGCCGAAACGACTGGAACAGCACCGCGCTGACATCTACCGCCTTAGTCGACACCGGCGTCAGCCGAATCCCTGTGATGCAGCGGGTGTACCAGTCCATCGCAACCGTCAGCTCGGCCTGCACCCACTTCAACGTCAGCGGATCGAACGCGAACACATCCAACCGCGTGGTGTCCATCAGCAGATACTCACCCGGCCGCGTCGGCCGCAGCTTCCCGTACGGACCCTCCGGACGATCCGCGATATCCCGGTTCCGCTTCGTACTCAGCCGGAACAGCGGATGCCTCCGCTCCAGGCCCTCCAGCACCCGAAACGCAGTCGCTCGACTCGGCTGCGGCACCACCTCCGGACCGAACCTGGCAACCACCCGGGCCCGCGTCCGCTCAATCACCAGCGTCCGCGACGGCTTCGACTGACCGGTGTGCTCGACCATCACCTCCAACGCGGTCTCCACCCAACGGTCATCGACCGACGGCTGCGTCGGCCCGGACAAACCGCGCTTCGAGACAAGCCCGGCCTCACCATGACGCCGGAAATCCGCGACCCATTGCTTGACCGAGCGGACCGACACCCCAAGTTCCCGAGCCTTCGCCGCGTACTTGGCCTCGGCCGACTCACCGGGCCCGTACTCGGTGCGAGGTTCTCCTGAGCGTGCGAGTTCCGCACTGCCCGAGCGGTAGCCCGTCAGGACCTCGCGGACATGTTCCGCTCGTTCGAGGACTTTCCGCCGTTCGTCATCACGCAGTTGACTCAGGACAACTGAAGCGATCTCCCCAGCGTCATCTGCCGACGGACCGGCCTGGTCAGGAACGATCTCGGCACGGTCGGAGAACAACAGCTCCTTCAGGGACAGCCGCCGGACGCAGCCATGCCCGTCCTTGAGGACCACCTCGTTTCCCATGGTCGTCGCCGCCAGCTCGACCACTTCGACGCTCTCTCCGTCGTAGCAGAATCGCGTACCGACTCCGACGCGAGCCCCGGCCCTGCTCATGCCGGCTGCCGCAGCGTGCGCGACGGGCCGAGCGGCTGGTCGAGATCGGTAACAAGACTCTGCGTCCAGAGCAAATGATGGATGACTGACCGGACTTGGGGTCCCGAATGGCCAGGCAGACAGGTCGCGGCCCGTCCCAAGGGCACTCCATCGAGATCAATTACACGAAGCTCTTCCAGCAGTGCGGCGCTAAACAGCCAGTCCCGGCGGTAACCCGCCAGGAATCGGACGTTCTCCAGCTCCACCGTCGGAGGCTCGCTCCAGACCTCGTACTTCCATCCGCGCGCCTCCACCGCCTGCCGCGTCCAATTGAAGGTGAACGCGACCTCGGGCTTGGACACACGGTGGAGCGGCTTGACGTCAACGATCACCGGCACCTGGTCGGTGAACAGGAGATAGTCCGGGATGTGCTTGCGGATCTTCCCTTCCAGCACGGTCTGAAGCAGGAAGGGCTGAGCCACGATGCCGTGGACGCTGCGATCGAAGTCTGCGAAGAGCAATCGGGCTAGCTCCAGGCGGGATTCGTAGATCACGTGGTTGCGCATGGTCGCTGACCAGTAGGTACCCGAGTAGTGCTTCTGCCCTCGGTGCCAGCGGAATACCCGCCACGGCGCCGCAGAGGCCAACAGATCCTTGGAAACGGCCGGCCAGGCATACTCCTCAACCTCGTCGCCATTGTGGCGGCGCACTCTGACCACGACTTCCGCAGCAATGCCCACGACGTACCCCCACCCAGACCGTGGTCCGTACGACCAGACTGCCCGCCGTCGAGAGCGGACGCCTGAGCTCGGAGCCAAGTAGCCCGAAAGAGTGAACGCGCCGACCTGCTTGTCTCACGGCCACTGCATAAGTGCAGCCGATATGAAGCAGAGCGTGAGACTGTGCAGCGAAATCTGAGACCCTACACGAGCTCCTGGCCGTCGATGTCGTCGGCGGTGAGGTCATCCTCGATCTGCTGGAGCGCCAGGGAGGCGATGCCGACCGAGACGCGGATACGCTCCAGCCGCGTACGGGGGCGGCCGGTCACCGGACGGTGGCCTTGCTGGTGGCGATGAGGGCGGCGACGGTCTCCCAGCCGTGGTGCCACGAGCTGTCGAGGTGGAAAGCGCCGTTCATGCCGAAGTCGGTCAGCTTGTAGAAGTTGGTCTTGCCGGTCTTGTCGGCGAGCTTCTCCAGGAGTATCGGTGTAGTCGGGTATTGGAACCCCGGGAATGCCCCCTCGGTGGGGAGGCAGGGGCGGGTCACAGAGGCGCCAGGATCATGAGGACCTCGTCGCGGTCGTCGCCTGGGGCGAGCCGAAGGGCGCCGGGCCATCGTCCGATCTCCTTCCATCCGAGTCGGCCGTAGAAGTCTTCGAGCCCGACACCGCCTCGTGCGGCGAGGTGGAGCTGTTCGAGGTTCATCTCGTCCCGAGCGATCTCACGGGCACGGTTCATCAGGGCGGTGCCGATAGAGCGGCCGCGGAAGTCTGTGTGGCTTTGGACATGGTTGACGGTGCCCCAGTGCGCGACGACCGGGTTGAGGTCGCGGCGGAGGTTCAGCCAGCCCGCGAGGACTCCGTCGACGACAGCGAGGAGAAGTCGGCTGCGTTGAGGATCCAGGTCAGCGATGAGTCGGTCGGCGACGGGACCGACCTGTTCTATGCCGACGGGTGGGAAGGGGAAGCCGGCGGCTCCGCCGGCGTTGGTGACCGTGATCCAGCAGTCGATCAGTTCGTTTCTCAGTTCCGCTGTGATCTCGTGTGGGCGGACGATCTGGTGGAAGGTGGGAGCGTTGGTGCTGGTCATAGCGGCGAGCATCACTTTCGGATCGGTCACGGTTGGGCTTTCGAGTTGTGCTGGTAAGGGTTTCGCTGAGCGACGTCGGCGGCGTAGGCGGCCCAGTCCCCTGCTGATGCCTGTTGCCACTGGACAGCGACTTTGATGTGGACGCCGAGCATCCGGGCCAGGATCGCTGCGGGGACTTCGGCGGCGAGGGTGAACAGCGCGGTGGAGCGGTCCTGCTTGGGCCGGATCCCGATCTTGTGGAGGCGCTGGCCGATCCGGTCGTCGCCGAGGGGGCGTCCCGGCTGCCCTCCGGGGAATAGCCAGGGGGCGTCCTGCAGGGTGCCGATCTTGGCCTTGCCGCGGCGGGTCGCGACGAGCTCGCGGACCAGGGTGGCCAGCGGCGCGGGGAGGACGACCGGCGAGGTGCCAAACGTGATGGAGACGGTGGCACCGTCGAAGTGGACGTCATCGACGGCGAGTTGGCTGATGGTGGCGATCTTCTGTGCGTAGAGGATCAGCAACAGTCCCGCGACACGGTCCGGGGTGGGCAGGGTGCCGTCGTTGAGGAGGCGGCGGGCGTCGGCCCAGCGTTTCTCGCTGTCGATGGTGCTGAGCGGGCCGGTCCAGCGGACGGTGCCGTAGGTCAGGTCACGGGCATGCCGGTGCTGTACCGACCAGCGGACGAAGTGGCCGGTCTCGTCGCGGTAGCAGACCGTGGGGTCGGTCATCCAGCGTTCCAGGTCTGTCTGGGTGCAGGTCCCCAGTGTGAGTCCTTCGGCGCCGAGCCAGTCGAGGAAGTTGTTCGCCGCGGTGACGTGGCAGCGCACGTTCACGTCCTGGAGCCGGGTGGTGTGGTCATCGCCGAGGCGGCGTCGGAGCCGGCGCATGTGGTGCCAGACCGCGTAGCCGTGCAGGATCCGGCGTTCGGCGAGGTCGGTGCGGGCCTGGACGGTCGCGGTGATCCATTTCTCCAGGGCGACGAGCCGCTCATCGCGCGGTGGCAGGGCGCCGGTCGCAACCAGGACACTGCGCAGGTGGGCCAGCACCTTGCCCGGGGGCAGTTCGTCGAGGACCTCGTGGGTGACGGGTCGCTCGTCGCGGCCTATGCGTTCCAGGAGGTCTCGGGCTTTCGAGCGGGCGATCCAGGCCATGGCGACGTCCGGCCGTTCGGCACTGGTCAACGCCTCGTGGAACGGAGTGAGTTCGGGGCGGATGGCCCCGGTGGCGTCGCCGAGGAGGTCGCGTACTTGCTGGTCGAGGACGCATCGCTGGCAGGGGCGGGTGCTGAGCTGCCAGGTGATGGTGCAGACCGGGCAGTGGCCCCAGAAGTCCGGGTCGGGGTTGGTGCACTTCGCGCACAACGGCGTCTCCCAGGTGCCGCTGCGGGACTGGGCGACGGTGCCGCAGTCGCTGCAGGCCACCCATCGCTGCTGACAGCGGTCGCACCAGGGTTGGCCGGTGGCTCGGGACATGTCGCAGAGTGCTGTCCGCCCGCAGATGCCGCACTCCGCGGTGATCCTCGGGCGGCAGTTCTGGCAGCGTGGGCCATCAGGTAGCCGGTTCGCGACGGGCTTGCGGCGGCCGCAGCCGACGCATTCCTCCAGGTTCGCGGGCTGTCTGATCATGCAGTTCGGACACAGCGGTCGTCCCTCGGCGTCGCGGGTGGCGGGCTCACGCTCGGCGCCGCAGCCGAAGCAGGGGACGGCCGCGTGGTGGGCGAAGCAGGCCCGGCAGATCCTCTTGCCGTCCAGCAGCTTGGACAGTGCCTTCACTCCGTTGCAGCGTGGGCAGGCTGGTCGGACGACCTTGGTCGCCCCGGCCTTGACGAGTTCGTCGATGAACCGCAGGGCGGCCGGGGTGGGTGCTTCGTAACCGGCGCTGGTCAGCAGCTCGGGACGGGCGACGACGGCCCAGGCCAGGCGGCGCTGGCCGGCGGGCCGGACGGTGGCTCGACCGAGTGCGGCCAGGACCACGTCGTCGTTGAGGGCGGGATCGAGGCTCGTGACGAGTTCGGTGAGTTCCTGGAGCGGATCGCCCTCGTTGTCCGGGCAGTTCGCGCAGCGGGGCTCGCCGTGACGGTCCCGGCTGACGACGCGTCGCTCTTCATGGCATCCCGCGCAGACGGCTGGCTTGTCGAAGCAGGGAGAACATCCCCACCGTCCTCCGGTGCTGCTGCCGACGTAGCGGCATGCACGGCCGCACTCGCCGCAGCGGGGCAGTGCGATGTCCTGGGCGCCGGCCTCGTGCAGGGCCATCAGTAGTTTCGCCACGCAGTAGGGCGCCGGTGGCCGCCCGGTCCGCAAGAGTGACGGGTCGTCGTGCAGTGCCTGGGCGAGGCTGCGGCGACCGGCTCGTGCACGTACCACCGTGCAGACAATGTCGCGGACCTGGGCGGCGTCCAGGCGCTTCTCGACGTTGCCGACGAGCCGCACCACCAGGCCGACCGGGTCCGCGAGGACTTCCTCCGCAGTACCGTTCACCGGTCAACTCCCCGGATGCGAGCACGCTTTGGCCGCAGGTCACCGACACCGTCGGAGACCGCGGTCCCGCCTGCGGCGGCCTTCTTCGGCTTCGTCGCGACGCTGGCCCCGGCGATCGGCTCGATGAGGTCGTCCATGGTGCAGTCCAGGATGTCCATCAGGGCCATGAGGATCTTCAGGCTGAGTCGCTCGGGTCGCTCAACAACGAGCCGGTAGACCTGGCTCGTGGACAGCGTGATGCCGCGTTCCTTCAGTGGAGGCAGCAGGTCGGTAGTGGAGAACATCTCGCGGTCCGCCATGACTTTGCGCAGGTGCCAGCGGTAGTCCAGCTTGGCGACCATCTTCGGTCCTTCCTCGTCAGGCCCCGGCGAACGCCGGGGCCAGGGCCTTGGTCAGGGCAGTGTTCATGAAGTCGTCGCTGACGTGCGTGTAAATGGCGGTGGAGCTGTCGCACTCGTGGCCGACCTGCTGTTGGATGAAGCGCCGGTCGACCCCGTCCTCGGTCAGATGTGTGACGTAAGAATGTCTTATTGAGTGCGGAACTAGTTCTTTTGGGAGCTTTAGGGCGTCTCGGTATGCCTCGAACCGGTCGTTGATGGAGCCGGGCTGGAGGCGCCCCCCGCGTTCAGTGATCCAGAGGGCCGGATGGTCGGGGAATCCGAAGCGCGGCCGGACGTTCTCGACGTAGTCCTCAACCGCCTCGATGGCCCAGTCCATCACCGATAGCACGTTCCGACGCCGTGGCGGCTGCCCCTTCTTCGCCTTGCCGTAGCGGACGTTGAGGGTGCCGTACCGGCCGAACTGGCGAGCCTTCGGGTTCCGCCCGAAGTCGACCACGTCCAGCTTGGACGTCTCGGTCCGGCGAAGTCCCCACCCATAGACGACCTTGAAGAGGGTGGCGTCGCGGTAGGCGGCAAGGGCTCCCTTGCGCTTGGACTTCACGGCGCGTGCGACCTGATCGTCGGCGTAGTCGAGAAAGCGCTGCAGTTCTTCCCTCGTGAACGGGCGTGCCTCCGGGTCACCTTCGTAATCCTGCAGGTGAGGGAGGGTATTCCACTCATGAGCAATCGCCACCGGATAAGCGCCGAAGGCTTCTTCGCATGCCGGGCCCCAGCCGTAACGGGCGTCGATGAGGAGCTCGGTGAACAGTCGAAGCGCGCCCTGGTAGCTGCGGATCGTGGACGGCGCCAGGTGCTTCTCGCTCGTCAGAGAGGCCGACCACTCGTCCATGTGGGCCGGCGTCCACTGCCACGGGTACTCGTTCGCGAAATCAAGGAATCGGCGGACCAGTCGTTCCCTCGGGTCGATCGTCTCGTCCTTCAGCCCCCGCGACTTCTGCTGAGCCCGCCAGCCCCGCAGCATCGCGTCGAACATCGCGTCCTCAGGGCGCAGCTGAACCACCCCGGAGACAAGCTCCATGCGAGCCGAGCCGGCGAGGGCCACCTTCTGCTGATGCACCACTCCTGACCATCCCTTCTGGAGGGCAGATATTGCATCAGACGGGATCGTGGTGGCAAACTGCCTGTTCAGGCGCTAGGGCCTGTCTGATAAATGATCAAGCTGTGGGCGAGCGAAGTCGTCAGCTGCGTGGCCACAACGGCAGCCGCAGCCGCGAAAGGTCAGGCCCTTCAAACGGATGACATCGGCACGTGAAAGGCTGAGCCGCATGACCAGTGAAGCCGATGAACCACGTCGAGACCTGTTCCTCCGAGACGGCCTGGAGGCAGCAGACGTGGTACGTGTTCACCGTGAGGCGCTTCGTGTCCTGCGAGACAGCATCGAGACGGCTCACATCGATGCCTACAGCGATATCGCCTGGCCACGGGAAGTGGCGCCCGCATATGAGCAGGTGTTGGCGATGGCCGCCAACGAGGTGGCCGAGGGCGTCCGGTCTGCGAAAGGTGATCCTGGCATGGCGATTGACGTCGATGTCCGCGACGACACGCAATTCGACGTGCTTCTGGCCTTGGCTCCCTACACGATTGGGGCCGAGGCGTGGCGACAGGGTCGAGAGATCTTCAGCGCCAGCGACACGGGCACAGCCCTGTGGATCTCTGTCACGTCAGAGCAAGAGGTTCGGCTCATGTCACGGCTCGATGCGCTGGGTGTCCCGCAAACGGCGTTCACGACTCAACCTCGCAGGAGGCGAAGTCTGTTCGCCCGGTGGTCACGGCACCAGATCGCGTAGCCACAAGATGAGCGAACTCAGCTGCAGTCCCGCCTGGTAGCGGGTGGCGAGCTTGTCGAACCGGGTGGCGACGGCCCGGAACTGTTTGAGTCGGTTGAAGCAGCGTTCCACGACGTTTCGGTGCTTGTATGCCTCACGGTCGAATGCGGGGCGGCGACCGCCGGCGCTGCCTTTTCGACGCCGGTTGCCGACCTGGTCGGAGCGTTCGGGGATGGTGGCCTTGATGCCACGGTGCCTGAGCGCGGCCCGGATAGCCCGGGAGGAGTACGCCTTGTCGGCCAGCACCCGGTCAGGTCGGCGTCGGGGCCTGCCCATTCCGGACCGGGGAACGTAAATGGTGTCCAGGACTGCGTCGAACATCGTGGAGTCGTTGACGTTGCCCGGTGTCAGGACGATGGACAGCGGCAGGCCTCGTCCGTCGACGGCCAGGTGGACCTTGGTGGTAAGTCCTCCCCGGGATCGGCCGAGAGCCTGCCGCGCCGCCGAGCGTTGCGGATCCTCCAATTTGTCCCCGCAGGGCTCCCCTTTTTGCGGGCGCCGGCGGCGTGCTGGTGGGCACGATTGATGGTGGAGTCCACCGACACGGTCCACTCGATCCGGCCCACCGCGTCATCGCGGACCTGCGCGTGCTCAAGCAACCTGGCCCATGTGCCATCGGCTTCCCAGCGGGCGAAGCGTTCGTAGGCGGTCTGCCACGGGCCGTACCGCTCGGGCAGATCTCGCCACGGAGCACCGGTCCGCAGCCGCCACAGCACCCCGTCGATCACCTGCCGGTGATCCCGCCAGGGCCTACCCCGCCCATCCACCGCAGGAAGTAGCGGTCGTATTTGCTCCCACGCCGCATCCGTCAGTTCACCTCGGCCAGCCACAAGATCAATTATCAGACACGGCCTAGCCGGAGTGGCTGCCACCGGCCCTAGCCAACTTCCCCAAGCCGCGCTTGTCGAGGGTTCCCTGGAACCCGACAACCCTGAATCCGACAACCGACTTGCCTAGTGAACGGTCCAGAAGTCTCCGATCGCGCTCGCGGCGCGGGTCAGTCCGAGCAGGGCGGCGAAGGTGGCGGGAGCGTGCATGCTGGAGTTCTCCTGATCTCGAAACGGTGAGGGAGTGGGTGGCCGGCCCTTTGCCGATGCGCGGCCACCCGGCGGTCTCGCCCCGGCCTATGGCCGGGGCGAGGCTGTGTCAGAACGGGGGTTCGTCCGGCCAGGCCGGGACGGGCAGGAGCGGGAGGCGCAGCGTGCGCCGGTCGGACCAGCAGCCGCACGCCTCCATGTCCGGGAACGGGCCGCTGGTCCACCAGCCGCCCGCGCCCCGGCAGTCGGGGCAGGACCGGCGGGGCCTGGGGGCCAGCTCGATGCGGTGCCGGTCGGCGTACAGCTCCCAGTGGCCGGCCTTGAGGACTGTGGCGGCCGCGGCAAGCGCTAGAGGTACCGCAGCGGCCGCCATCAGGGAACCGGTTCGGGTGAGCATCAGGCAGTGGTGCTGGCGCAGTACAGGCCGCCGGTGTCGCCGCCGTGCGCGCTGCGCCCGCTGGTACCCCGCAGTTCCTCCAGGACCTCCAGCAGGTCGTTTTCGTCCTCCAACTGCGAGCCGACGTATCCGCGCCCGCAGGCGCAGGGGACGATCAGCGTGAGGACGTCGTGGTAGTCGGCATCGTGGGTGATGGTGTGGTGCAGCCACAGGCCGCCGTCCAGGTAGGCCACCGCGCTCGGCTCGAACGCGTTGTCCCGCAGGGCGGGGTAGCCGGTCCACTCGTGTTCCTCGAGTGCCCTGCCGAGGGTGTCGGAGTACGCGCGGTAGACGTGGTCCGCGGCCGCGGTCTCCGCACCGTCGCGCTCCTCATCCTGGGAGATGCGGGCGGTGGTAGCGACGATGTCGAACAGGACGGCCAGCGGGGAGTCGGGCAGCAGTGCGGTGACGGGCGGGGTGAGGGTCTCGGTCACAGCGATCTCTCCTTCAGGTGGCGCGGTCAGGCGGCAAGCAGGTGCTTGGCCGGGGGAGCGAGGTAGGTGCCGGGGGTGGGCTCGGTGCCGGTGTTGCATGCGTTGCAACAGCCCTGGGTGCGCAGCGGGAGGCAGAAGATGTAGCGACGCCTGCAGTCGGGGCAGGTCTGCCTCGCGGCCATCGCGCGGTCCAGCGCCCACTCCTGAGCGAGCGTCGGCACGCGTTTCGGCTTGGCGAGGTCCTCGCGCCACAGCCAGGCCCGGGTGGGATGGATGCATGACTGGTCGGGCCTGTACGAGCAGTGCTTGCAGCGCAGGACCGCGACCGGGTCGTGTCCGCCGGGGCTCAGCCCCTTCTCCCGTAACTGCCGCCGGGTAAGCAGACCAGCGGGACAAGCCCTGCGATCGTGCTCCGGCAGGGTCGCGTCAGTGCGGGGCACGCGCTTGATCTCGCGGCGCCGCTTCCGTCGCGTCCTCGTCATCACTTGCCCCAGGAGCCGTGGATCCGGGCGGGACGGTGCGGGTAGCGGGGACCGGGGCGGAAGGGGCGGGGTCGGCCGATCCGGCGGCGCGGGCGGGGGATGAGCACGATCGGTTCCTCCAGATGTCGGTGGACAGCAAGCACCGCGCCTGCCGGCGGCGTTCGTCGGCGGGCGCGGTGCGAGGCGGCCGGTCGGCCTGTCCGGCCCTCGCCCGCCCCGTGGCGGGGTGGGCAAGGACCAGGCGGAGCGACCGGAGGTCAGTCCCGGAAGGGGCATCCGGTGTGGGGGTGCTGGTCGGCGGGCGCGGCCGGGGGCTGCACCGGGACGTGGATCTCGGGCTTGACGGTGACCTTGGCCGGGCGCCCGGCGACGACGCGGCGGCGCAAGGTCAGGCCGCGCATCGCGAACGCGGAGAGGAACGTCCAGGCGAGGACGGCGAGCCCGGCCGCGACGGGGCGGCTGGTTGCCGGGGTGGCTGTCCAGACCATCCACACGGTGGCCGCGCCCCACCCGGCCCACATTGCGCGCACGCCGTTGTTGCGGGAGAGGTAGCCGAGGACCAGGCCGACGATGCCGGTGAGCAGCCACAGCGTGTAGACGGTGGAGCCTTCGACGGCGAGGCCGGCGGAGTGCTGCGCGATGTAGGTGCGCACCGGCTGGTCGACGACGGCGGCCACGCCGCTGGAGGTGTCGACGCCGACCTGCACTTTGGGCACGGCGGTGAGCAGCTGGTGTAGCGCCTGGAGGATGACTTCGCCGGCGGCCTTGGCTATCAGGACGACGAAGGAGAATCCGGCCGCCATCAGGACGGCGCGGAGCCAGGGGGCCATGTGCCGGAGGCCGTCCTCGGGGGCGCTGAGGACGTCGTCCCACATGTCGTACAGAACGCCGTCGATTTCCCAGGCGCGGTTCCACCAGTCGCGCAGCGCGGTGAACCGCGGCTCCTTGGGCTGCTCCTTCGGGAACGGCACCGGGAGGTAGGTGAGCTCTTGGTGGTTCTGGCCGGGGGTGTTGTCGTTGGGCTGCACGGGGCAACTCCTTGTTGTCGATGCGGTGTTCACGGAGCGTGCGAGTGGGCCAAGCTGTGAGCGTTGGGCCTGGAGAGGGGGCGGCTGCGATGGGGTGGTTCACCCGTGATGAGCCGGAGGAAGTCGTCTTCGAAGAGGTTGTGGACACGGACGGGCAGATCTGGCCCGCGTTCACTGACGACGACGGTGTGTTGTGGATCGACGTGGACTACGACGTCGAGGTGACGGTCAACGGAGCGATCGTTGACGGGCAGATCCGGGGTGCCGAGGTCGATGACCACGGCCGGATCTGGATCGACTACGACTGACCGCGAGGCCGGACGGCCTGTCCCGCACCCGAAGCCCGACTCGTGTGGCGGGTTTCGGATACGAGGCAGGGCGCCCGGAACTCAGCGAACGTCGTTGCGGGTGCGGGAGAACATCCCGCGCTGGTTACTGGTGTTGTTGATCTGCGTGTTCTGGACCACGGGGCCCTCGAACACGTTCTTGGTGACGGCGCTGCGCGCCTTGTTGATCGCGCCGCCGATGGCGGTGGCGACCACGGCGACGCCCGCGAAAGGGAGGGTCACCATCAGCACGCCGTAGAGCGTGACGGAGGCCAGGCCCTGAAGGACCAGCCAGGCGCCGCAGCCAATGCCGGTGATACCGGCCCCGACGCCGATGGAGGCGACGGCGATCCCGGCCGCCCAGGCAGGCACGATCCGCTTGTCGTCCTGATGGACGGGCGGGGCGTCGCCGTACGCGGGCAGCGGGGTGTCGTCGCGGAACGACGTCGGGATGTGCCGCACCAGGGGGATCTGGGGCCGGTACGCCTCTGTGAGGAGCCTCTCGGCCTCGGCTTTGGCTTCGGCGTCAGTCAGCGATCGGGTGATGGGTTCGAAGTCCACGGGGTTCTCCATTCGGAGCAGATGCGGGGGCGCCCTCCCCGCCGTGGTGGCGGGGAGGCCGCAGGGGGCGGGGAGCAGTACGGGGCTACTGCTGATCGGCGGCGTCCTCGAGCGCGCCCGGCGTCGGGGACTGTCAGAACGGCAGCGGCCGGCGGGACTCGAAGCGGACCCGGACGCCGTTGCGGCGACCGGCGTGCAGCACCTCGTTGACGAGCGCGCGGGCCTCGGGGCTGGCCGCCAGGACATCGGCGGCCTCGTCAACCACGAGCACCAGGGGGCGGTCCATCGTCGTGTTCTCCTCCTCGGCGGGCGGGCGGGACTGGGGTGGTCAGAAGCTGCTGATCCATCCGGTGACAGAGGAGACGGCACCGGTGATCGTGGGGGCTATGCCGGTGTTGGCGAGGAAGAAGCCGAACAGCAGGACGGCGACGCCCGGCATGATCCGCTGGTAGCCGGTCCGCACGAGGATGGCCACGATGATGCCGAGCAGCAGGACCAGGGAGATCGACAAGGCCACAGGTATCGGTTTCCTTCGGTGATCGTGGTGCGTGGATGAGTACGGGTCAGCTGTCGGCGAGCTGCCAGTGGCCACGCTTGAGCGACGTGGCCAGGCCCTTCGCCTTGAGCTGCGAGCAGGCGTTGCTGACGCTGGAGGGCTGGAAGCCGGGCAGGGCCTCGCGCAGCTCCTTGAGACTCATGGGCCCGTCTGCGAGCAGCGTGAGGATCTGGTCCTGGAGGCCGGGCTCCTCCCCGATGTCGGGGCCGTCCCCGAACGGGATCCCGAAGGGCGCCCCGGTCGGGGCGGGCGCCTCGCCGCTGTCGCCTTCGCCGTCCGTGGTGGCTGGCGGACCGGCCATCGGCTCGCTGTCGGAGGTTCCGGAGAACGCCTGGGCGAGGGTGTCGCAGTCGGCGTACGGGTTGGAGTGCCGGACGCCGTAGAGCGCGACCCCGGCCTGTGCGGCCTTGGCCTCGCCCTCGGTGAGCCCGTTCGCCGGTTCGTCGCCGTACAGGGCGATCAGGTCGGGATAGACACCGTCGACCTTCTCCGCGAAGAAGGTGCGCATGAACTTCGCCCGGCCGTCGAGGAACATGTACGCCATGCCCGCGGTGGACTCGCCGTCCTCGTCGTCCTTGCCGGAGAACAGCGCCTCGATCTGCCCGTTCTCGTAGATCCGGGCGGGGATGTTCTCCATCTGGAAACCGGCCGGGGCGATACCGTCCAGGCCCATCTCCTTGGTGGAGGAGGAAGCGGTGCGCATGAGGAACAGTGCGCCGACCTTGCCCTGCTGGCGGATCGCGTCGTCGTCGCCCAGGTCCTTGAGGTGCAGTGACTGGACGGCGAGCCGGATGCCGATACCGACCTTGCGGCCGGTCTTCTGGATGTCGGCGATGAAGTACGCAGTGGCCTTGCGCATCGCTTCGTCCGGGTGGGACAGCAGGCGGTTGATCTCGTCCAGCGTGATGTTGATGAGCGGCCACGGCCGACCGAGTGCGAAGTCGCCGCGCCCCATCTCGTTGCTGATCCGCTCGCGGTACTTCATGACCGCGTGCGCGGCCGTGAGCATCAGGAGCGTCTCCACCGGGCCCTTGGCGAACCAGTCGACCCGGCCCTCCGCCTCGGGCAGCGACATGCCGCCCTGGACGTCGCCGACCCAGGAGACGACGCCGGAGCGCTTCTCCCCGGCGAGGATCAGGTTCTGCAGCACGGACTTGCCCGCGCCGGTGACGCCTGCGGTGATGCCGCGCAGCGCACCCTGGCCCGGGTCCCACAGCCGCATCCGGGCGGGCTTGCCGTCGTGGCAGACGCCGATGGTGATGCGGCCTTTGTCGTCCATCGTCAGGTCTTCGACGGTGGCCTTGCGGACCTTCATCAGCGGGTTCGTCTTGTAGACGGAGACGACGCCCTGGCGGATGCCGTCGGTCTCGATGACTAGCCGGGACGGGTCGTCGATACCGAAAGCGGAGCAGATCGCCGTGTGCGGCAGGCGGATCTCTTTACCCGGAGGGGAGGCGACCAGGAGCACGATGCGGTGCGGCTCGGACCGGTGGTCGATCAGGTCGACGCCGGGGGCGGCGCCGCCGGGCGCGGAGACCGCCGACTCCCACAGGCCGCGCAGCCCTTCCGCGGCCCGCTCGGTGTCCTCGGTGGTGGGGCGGGCGATCAGCTGCATCCGGCCGGGCCCCGATCCCTGTACGGGGCGCATCCGCACCGTGCCGACCGGGAAGTCGAACGCGGCGGCGAGCTGCACCTCGGTGAACGTGGGCACCGCCTTCCCCGCCTGGGCGACGACGACGGCCTCGAAGTCGGGCCGATCCGCGCGGTATGGCGTGATGGACACCAGGCGCGTACCGTCGCCGGTGGCCTGCGTCCACTTCGCGGCGAGGAACTCGGTGTACGTCAGCGCCTCCCCGGGGCCGTTGCCCTGCTGCTCCTGGTGCTCGGTGAGCTCCAGGACCAGACCGGCGCTGCGGGTGAGCGGGGCCATCCAGCCCATCAGGCCCGCCCACGCGGCCGGGGCGACGACCTCCCACCAGTTGAATCCGGGGGTGATCAGGCTCGCCACGTAGGTGCCGGCGGCCGTCAGGAACGGGATCGCCCGCTGCGCCCGGGTGAGGGTGTCCAGACCGTGGTCGGGGCTCTTCGTCTTCGCGTACAGCCAGGCGAGCGTGCCCAGTCCGATCCCGCCGGAGGCGAGGTAGGACCAGGCGCTGTCGTCCAGCTGCGGGCCGACGGCCATCCCGGCCGCGGCGAGCGCGTAGGAGGTGCGTTCGGCCAGGACGCGCCGGTAGATGACGTGGCCCGGAACGCGCTTGGTGGTGTCGGCGGCCGGCGCCGCCTGGTCGATGGTGCTCAACACAGCCTCCGTTCAGGGGCAGGGAGCAGCAGGGGCCGCGCCCGGCGTGGGCGTGGCCCCTGCTGCGCGGGGGTGGGGGTGGTTCAGCTGCGGCGGCCGGTGCGCCGGTAGAAGCCGGGCTTGGCCTGCTTCACGCCGGAGCCGTTGGATGCCTCGTAGCCGGGGCGGTACTCCCGGTCGTGCGACTCGTTGAAGCCGCGGGCATCGGTGTCGACGGAGTCGGCGGCGTTCACCATCTCCCCGGATGCCTCCGCCACCCCGGTGAGGGAGGTGGACGCGTCCAGGATCATCGCGGTGAACTGCGGCTCGACTTCGGCCGCGTCGCACATCTCCGACAGGCGCATGGCCGCGTTGGCGTTGGCCTGCATGTGGGTCTTGAGCAGGTGCATCCCCTCCTTGAGGAAGAGAGCGGCGGTCGCGAGGGCGGCGGTCCGGCCGGACAGGGCGAGGAAGCCGTTGCCGCTGCTGGATCCGCCGCTCATTCCCGGGACGGCGGGGAGGTTGTCGCTCACGTGGGTTCCCCTCAGTTCTCGTTGTGGATGCGGGCGGCGGGCACTTCCAGGCCCGTATCCTCGGTGGCCTGCTGCAGAGGCCGGTAGGCGTCGAACATCGCGTTCTCCGCCGTCTCGCAGAGTTCCGCCGCCACCAGCGACTTCGTGGCCATCTCGTCGGCCTTGCGGGCCAGGAGCTCCATGGACTCCGCGAGCTTGGCCATCGCCGCGCCGGTCAGACGGCCCAGAATGTTGTGCCGGGACCGCAGGTCGGCGGCGAGTTCATCCAGGGCGTGCCTGATCTCCAGCGCCTTCTTGGAGAGCTTGCGGCAGGTCTCGTGCGCCTGGAACGACTGCTGCGTCAGCTCCTCCAGGACGTCGAGCGTGTCATCGAGGGTGACCTCGGTCTCGTGCTCCGCGTCCATCCCTGCGACGCTGCCGCTGCCCCACTTCGTCAGCCAGGCGTCACTCACGCTGTTCTCCTTCGTGCTCGGGGTGCCAGCGGGAAGACCCGCGCCGGACGTCGCCAGGCCGGACCCGGGGGAGTCGGCCCGCTCGACCGTGATGGGACCAGCCGGAGCGGACACCGCCGTCGCCATGCCCACCGCCTCGAACGGCGACAGGCGCGGCTCACCGGTGCCCGGCACCGTGCCGCCGCCCGGCGGGGCCGGGGTGGTAGCGGCCCCGGCGACTGCGGCGGCCGGGGCCGGTGCAGCTGCCGGAGGACCGGGCGGGCCCGGCGGCGGGGGCGGTGTGGTGGTGTCAGTCGTCGGCGCCGGCCGGGGCGCGGGGACCGTAGTGGTGCGCATCCGGGCACGCTTGCGGGCCCGTGCCTTGGCCGTGGACCAGGGCGTGCGGCGGGTGGGTGCCGCCGCGGCGAGACCGGTCGGTGCCTTCGCGGCGGGCCCGGCGGGCTTGGTGCTGCCGGGCTTGGTCTTCGGGCCGGTCTTCTTCTTCGGCTTCCTGACCTTGACCTTCGTGACGACCGGCGGGCCCATCTTCTTGCGGCGGCGCTTGAGCCGCTTCTCAGCGGTCTCGTGTACGGCCTCGCCGAAGGTGGTCCGGCCCCGGGCGGCGGACTTCATCGCCCCGAGGACCTTGCGGCTGTACTCCTTCCGGAAGCGCCGGCACTTGCGGCAGCGGCAGTCCTGCTTCACCGAGGACGCGAACGTGCCGTGCGCGATACCCGGCATGAGCGTGAGCTTCTTGCCCTTGCGGGACTTCCCGCCCGGCGTCTTGGGCACCGAGGCCGGGCCGGTCCCGCCCTTGCCGGAGCGGGTCTTGCCCTTCCCGCGCTTGCTGCCGGGTGCCGTGGTGCCCGCGCCGCTACTACCCTTCCCCTTCGGCTTCGGCTTCGTCTTCGGGCCGGTGCCGGAGGTGGTGGTGCCGGGCTTCTTGCGCAGGATCCCGGACGGGCCGGTCGTACCGCGCGGCGACTTCTTCGTCCCGCCCTTCGGGCCGGTCCCCGTGCCCTTGCCGGTGCCGGGGCCCTTCGAGCTGGTCGTGCCGGGCGTGGTCTTCCCGCCCGTCCCCTTGCCGGTGCCGGGGCTCTTGGTGCCGGGGCTCTTGGTGCCGGGGCTCTTGGTGCCGGGGCCCGTCGTCCTGCCGGTTCCCGTCCCGGAGCCCGGTCCGCGCTTCTTGGCCAGACCGCCGGACGAACCGCCGGCCCCGGCCCCGGTGCTGCCGGGGCCGCGCTTGCGGTTCGTGGTGGAGCCGCCACCGGAGGAGCCGGACCCGCCGCCGCTGCCGGGGCCGCGGTTCTTCCTGCCGCCTCCGCCGCCGCTGGAGCCTCCCGAACCGCCCGATCCGCCGGACGATCCGGGGCCGCGGTTCTTCTTGAGGCTGGGGCCGCCGCCCTGCGAGCTGCGCTTGAGAGGGGTGACCCCCGAGCCGCCCTTGCCGGAGCCGGAGTTGGAACGACCGGGACCGGAGCCCGAACCGCCGCCGCGCCCGCCCCGGAAGCCACTGCCGGAACCGCTGGGCGACTTGGTCGTCGACCCGTTTCGCCTACCGCCTCCCGAGCCATTCAGTGCCCCGCCGCCCCGTCCGGACCTGCCCGGACCAGCACCGCCGGAACGCCCTGACGGGCCGCCACGAACACGCTGGAGGGACTTACGGCCGTACTCGTGGCTGGGCTGCACCTGCTTCTTCGAACCACCCCCGGAGGAGCCGTCCTTACCCGTGCTCGCGGTCTTCGCGACCGCCTCGCGCTGCTCCCAGCTGGCCCGGTTCGACGCGATGCTGGAGTGAATTCCGCGCATCGCGGCCAGCGACACCGCAAGGATCGCGGCCAGCGACAGCGCACCAAGGCGCGGCGCGGCGGCCGGCTGCGCACCCTCGGACCGGAAGGTCGCCGGGACCATCGCACCCGCCGAAGCAGAAGCCGCAGCGGGCTCCGAACCGGCGGTGAACGGGCTGCCGAGACCGGGCTCAGGCAGGGCCGAAATCGTGTCCAGAGGAGAGGTCCAGATCGCGGGTGCAAACGCTTCGGGAGCGTCTGCGGAGACCATAGAGACGTCGGCGGAGGCCGCGAACGGCACGTCGGCCGGGGCCAAATCAGGCGTCTCCGCGGGGGGGTCGGTGAGGGCCGTGTAGCCCACGCGGGGGAAGTGGATCAAGTTGTTGGGGCCGTCGTCGTCGGCCATGACGTCTCCCTCTCGGAGTTGACAGACGGTCACCGCCTGGGGCACCCTCGCGCGCGCACGACACGCGCGCGCTTTGAGATGCTCCAGGCGGCGAGGAGGAAGCGGTGATGAAGAAGAACTTCGTCACCCTCCGTTGTTCTTGTAGAAGTCGTGCAGTTCGGCGGTGAGCTTGCGCCACACGTCCGGCTTGCCGTCGCGTTCGGCCTGACGGGCCAGGGTCCGGCACGCGTCGTACCAGACCCCGGCCCGCTCCTTCTCGGTCGTGGCCTCCGCGATCCGCGCGTTCCAGTGCTTCGCGCGGTTTTGCGTCTGCCGAGGCGTTGTCAACGCCCTTCTCCCTTCGGGAAGTAGTCGTTGATCGTGCGGTTCGGGGCCTGCTCACCACCGGCCGCCATCGGCCACTGGCTCCAGGGGTTGTCCGGCGCCACGAACTCCGCCGGCCTCGCCTGCGGGACCGCGCCCGGGGCCTGCCCCTGTGGGGCGTTGAGGCTGGTCACCGTCTTGTCCAGCGACTTCGCGACGGCCCCGCCGACGGCGGCCTGGCGGCCCTGCTTGCGCTCCAGCTTCTTGGCCTCCGCCACCGCCCTGCGCTGCGGAAGCTCCAGAACCTCGTTGACGTAGGTCGCGTACAGGGCCTCCGCCTTGCTCGCGGCCTCGCCGGACGCCTTCTGCATGGCCTTGAGCTGCCGCGCCACCTTCCAGGCGCGCAGCCGCTTGGCCATCCAGCGGTCGCCCTCGATCGGGGTCTGCTCCAGGCGGCGGCGCACGATGTCGGCGATCTGCCCGTACTGCTGGGCGTCGCGAACGTGCTGGTCGCGGACGGTGGCGGTGAAGGCCCGCAGGCCCTCATCCGTGAACAGTGCGTTGATATCCATGAGGTGGGGATCTCCTTCTCGGGGCGGGGGTGATCTGGGAGGCTTTGTGTGGCGTTTCGGCGCCTTCACCGCGCTCCCGAAGCGCTGACTTCGTCTCGGGGGCCGGTGGAACCGTCGAACAGCTCGTTTGTGCTGGTCACTGCTCCGGGCGGTAGCCCTGGCTGAGCAGGTCGACCGCTTCCTGGCGGTACTTCGAGGCGGTGTCGGTGGAGGACACCGCCGTTTCGCGCTGGATGTCGGCGAGCAGCACCCGGTCGGCGTCACCGCTGGCGGCGAGGATCATCCGGGCGACCTTGCGCACCGAACGCTCGCGCGGGCTGAGCTTCGCAACGTCCTCGATTTCGACCGAGCGCCGCTCGATTTCGGCTGCGGCAAGCCGGGCTTCGGCAGCGGCGTACTCGGTTTCGGCCTCACGCTTCCGCGCTTCCTGGACGCCCACGTCGGCGAGTGCCTTGCGCTCGTTCTCCTGCGCCGTGAGCCGGTCGGTTTCGGCGGTGCGGCGGCGGGCTTCGGCAGCAGCCCTCTCGGTTTCGGCAGTAAGCCGGTCAGCTTCGGCCCTACGCTTGCGGGCCTCCGCGATCTCCGCCGTCTCGATCGCCTGCGCCTCCGCGGCGGCAACCCTGTCGGCCTCCGCCGCGAGCCTCCGCTTCTCCGCCGCCTGGCGCGCCAGCTCCGCCGCACGGACTTCCGCGGCGCCCTTGGCCTCGCGCTCCTGGGCCTCCTTGCGCTCCGCCTCCGCCTCGCGGGCGCGGGCCTCAGCGATGACGGCCGTCTCCAGCGCCGTCTCCTCCAGTGCAGCGGCCCGCTCCGCGGCGCTGACCTGGGCTCGGGCGTGCGCACGGGCCTGGCCGGTCTCGCCTTCCACCCGGGCGCGGACGGCTTCGAGCTGACCGTCTGCCTCCAGCCGGTCGGCCTCAGCCTTCTTCCGTGCAAGCTCCTGGCGCGTCTCCGCATCCAGGCGCCGACGCTCGGCTTCCTCCGCACGGGCCTCCGCATCGCGTTCCTGCTGCTCAGGCATCGCGAGGGCCTCAGCAACCGTGTAGCCGTGGGCGGCCATCTTCATCGGCAGCCGCTCATCCTCGGTCGCCTTGCTGAGGTCGCCGTCGTACTTGCGCTTGAGCCACTGCTCGTAGCCGATGAGGGCCTGCTGGCGCCGGATCATCTCCGGGTACGAGCTGATGCCGTGCAGCCGCATCCGGCGGTAGAACCGCGGCGTGGCGACGGGGGAGAGGATCCAGCGGTGCATCGGGATCCGGTCGGTGGCCGTTCCCGCCTCCAGCCTGGCCTTTTGGATGATCAGGCGGCGGGCGGCCTCCACGCCGATCACGAACAGGATCGGCATCACGCCGTGCGAGGCGGCCTTGACCGGGTCGGCGCTGATCCGGCCCTGTGAGCTGGCGTTGAACCAGATCGTCGCGCCGGTCATGGCGTGCGCGGCCACCCGCAGGAGCGGCCACGGGGTGCTCTTGCGGATCAGGTACAGGTCCAGCGCGAGGAACGCGATGATGCTCGCGTCGACGCCGACCGGGAACCAGGGCGCCAGTCCCTCGCTGAATCCCCAGCTCAGGGCGACCTTGGCCAGGGTGCTGTACGACATCGCAAAGCCGATGACGCCGACCAGCGTTCCGCCGATCGCGGCGACGAGCGACAGGGCGGTCATCAGCCGGTCACGTGTAGGCTTGATCGTCTTCCGCTTGTCCGGTCGCGAAACGCCCCGGGCCGCTCCCGAAACCTTCTCGGGTACGTCCGAAGCGGCGACCGGCGGGCGCGAAACAAGGATGTCGGGAGCCGCGCTCTGCGGCACTTCGATGATCGTCACGAGGGCCTCCGGAAGGGGTCATTCAGGGCGGGATCGAAACGGCACCCGCTGCTCCCGAAACGCGAGGGCGCGTTCCCGAAACAGCGGTCGGTGCGGATCGTTGCTTGCGAAGCGGACACCGGCTCTACCCGCTCCGGGCACGCGAAAAGACCGGCGGCCCGGGAGGCGGGCGGCCAGTCCGGGGAAGTACTGCAGGGCAGGCTCGAAACTGCCTGCCGCTCCCGCCGGGTGGGAACGAAAATCGGCTCGCTGCCGGTCGGTCCGGGCTGTCCGGCTCCCCGTCACCGCGAAACGCCCCTCGAATTCGCCATGCGACGACGGGTGCTTCGCGGCTCAGGCAACCTGCAGACCGATCACCAGCCGTTGAGGACGGCCTCGTAGTGCGGGTATCCCCAACGGGCGGCGGCCGCGTACTCGCGGGACTCCTTGGCACCGCGCCGCCAGATCCCGGCCGCCGTCGCGTGACCGTCAGCGGCAAGCCGGTCGGCGACCGCCTGCTGCTGCACCGCGGACTGCGCGTGGTCGGCGGCGATGGCCTGCATCTCCGCATAGGAGTAGAGCGGCGGGATGGGCGGGTTCATGTCGCCGATTGCCTGGTAGCTGTCGATTTCGGCGGCGCACCAGTAGGCCGGGTCGCCGTGCCGGTCGCGGAACTCGTCGAGCGTCATGTCTGTACTCCTCACGGGGTCGGGGCGGGGTTCAGCGCCTACGCAGGCGCTGGTTGTAGGTGTCCTGCAGGCGGGCGAACCGCTCGAACAGCTGCGCGCCGGTCGGGCAGCGCTGGCTGCCCTGGCAGGGGCGGCAGCCGTTGAGGTGGGTGCGCCAGGTGGCGGTGGCCTGCATGTAGCGGGTGTGCAAGTCGTCAGCCACGGCGGTCTGCCTGGTGGTTGGGCATGAGGGGCGGTGCCTCTCGTGGTGCGGGGTGGGTGTCGGTGACGCGGTGGCCGGCGTCCCAGGCCCTGGCGGCCGCCGTGGCGGCGGCCGCGAGCAGCGTGACGGTGAGGGGGTGGGCCAGGCCGCGTGCGGTGATGGCCCGTACCGCCCTGTGCTGGGCGGCACGGGCACCGCGTACATGGATGTTCAGGCTTGGTCAGCTCTTCTGGCCGGAACCGTTGCAGCCGGTGCAGGTCTGCATCTCGACACCCTGGTAGGGGGTGCCGTCCGCGCCGACGTGGCACACGGTGACCATCTGCTGGCCGCTGCCGCCGCACTGGGTGCAGGTCATCGGGCGACCCCCGACCCGCCGCAGGCCTGGCAGGTCTGCCAGTGCTGCCGGGACACCCCGTCGCTGCTGGTGTCCACCACCTGACCGCCCGTGCCACCGCAGGACTGGCAGGCCTGGTTCGCCGCGATGTTGATCCGGGCCCGCATCTCGGGAAGCGTGCGCGGAGCGCGCCGCCCGGTCGGGATACGGGCATCGGTCTCGCGGAGCAGCAGAGTGCCGAGCCGCTGGAACTGGTCGGTTTCGTCCCGCTCGTATCCGCGGTCGTCGTCCTCCCGCCGGATGTCGTCGATCTTCCCGGCATTCGGGCTGAGGATAGTGATGGTCATGCCGCCACCCCCCATCCGGCCCGCGCGCGGCGGGCGGTACGGATCTGGCGGATGCTGGCGGCGAGAGCGCGGATCCGGAGGTTCTGTTCGGTCCGGTTCTCGTCCTGGCAAAGACGGCCTCCGTTGCGGCGGCCGTCCGGGTTGAGACCGGCCTGGGCACGGAGCTCAACGGACAGGTCGTCAAGCAGGCGGCCCTCGGTATCCCGATCCGCGTCAACCGCGGCGGCCAGGCGCTCGGCCTGGGCGGTACGGACGGCGGCGAGCTCGGTACCGGAAAGGCCCCCACGGACCATGTCGTCGACACGGGAGTTGCCGTCACCGTTGCGCAGCGCGAGTTCCTCGCACGCGGCGCGGGCGGGGCAGCCGGTGCAGACCCGGATCGCCTCGGCACGGCGGGCCTGCCAGGTCATCTGGGGCTCGTTGTCCTCACGGAACCATTGGTCCGGGTCGGCGGCGGCGCAGCGTGCGCTGGCGTCGACCGCGGCCTGGAGTACGGCCCGGCGTGTGTGCCGGGCCTGAGTGGATGTCATCCTGTGCATGCGTAGTTCCCCTTCATGGAGGGCGCGCTGCGAAGACGGACCCCCGGGGGTGCAAGCCCTGGGGGTTCGTCGCGTTCGAGGCCCTGCTGGCCCCGTGACTGCTGTACGAGCAGCCACGGCCGCCCCCACCCGTCATGTGCGGGGTGGGGGCGGCCGTGGTCGTTCGTCGTCGCGAGTTACTGCGCGAGGCGGTGCTCGGTCTCGGTGAGCTTCCAGATCCGGTCGGCGATCACGCCACGCTGGGAGCGCGAGAGGCTGGGGCCGACCAATTGCTTGCGGGCGGCGGCCAGCTGATCCCTGACGCGCTGCTGAGGGGTACGAGGGTCTGTCGGAACGGGCATGGAGTCCTCCTGTCGTCTCGTCTGCTGCTGTACGAGCAGCCACGGCCCCGGCCGCCCCCTTTGATGCGGGGTGGCCGGGGCCGTGGTCGTTCGTCTTGGTGTGCGGGTCAGGCGGCTGACGTGGCCGGGTTCCTCCGCGCGTATCGCTTGCCCAGTTCGGCCTGTCGCCGTTCGTGCGCCTCCACGTCCTGCGGCGCCAGCGGAAGCCGGGGGCCGCGAAACTCCGAGAGCGATCCCGAAGTCCGCTCCGAGCAGCGGTTGTTCGCCTTCTCAACCGCCTCGCCGCCGCGCTTGGCCCACTGTTCCTTGCGCAGGGCCGGCCACTGCTCAGCCTGCTTCCGCGTGTCACGCCGCTCCTGGCGCTCCAGCTGCTCGCGAGCCTCGCGGCGGGCGGGCTCCTCCTGGAGGGCGAGGACGTAGCGGCGGGCGAGGATGCCGCCGTCCGTGCAGTGCCGACCGCCGACGCACCGAATGCATCCCTTGCGGTGGGCGAGGTAGGACTGGCGGGTCGTCTCCAGCGTGACCTCCGCCGTGATCCGGGAGACCGGGGCGGCGGGGGCCGGGAGGGGCTTGTAGAACTGCTGCGCCGCGCGGCGGTTGTCCTGCGGCATTGCGTCCCGCAGCAGGCGGTTCTGCCTGGCCTGCCAGCGCCGGACGTCGATGTCGACTTCCACGACCTGGTCGGTGCCGGGGCAGAGGGTGTGCTTCTCGCCCTCCGCGACCTTGTCGGAGATGCAGTGCTCGCGGATCTTGAGGACCTTGTCGCCCATGACACGGCGCCAGGTACGGCAGTCGGGGCAAGCGATCGACTTCATCTCGTCCGGACGGACGTTGAAGTCCTCCGGCGCCATGCTGCTGAGCAGCAAAGGCGCGCGGCGGTTGGTGTTCTTGGTCCGGACTCGGCCGGGACGAATGCGGGGCATCGAAACCTCCTGACGACGGGGGAGCGGGTGCTGCCTTCTCTGCCGCGCCAGGCCGGCCTTTCGGCTGGTGGTCCTGGCGGACAGACAGCGCAGCAGCGCTGTTCGAGGTGAATCAGGTGGAGCAGCTATTCGGTACAGGCGCCTCGGCCGGGGGAGCTCGGCTCACCCCACTGCCGCCGCTCCGAAGAGCAGTGACTCCTGCTGTTTTGCGGTGGTGCTTACTCGGTGCTCCCAGGGGGTCACCGACGCCTTACATACCTCAGGGTGCCTCAGGTACCCTGAGGTGTCAAGCGGTATAGTGAGGGACCTAGACGGAAAAAGAAGGAGGCGAGGCGACATGCCAGGGCAACCCCGAGCGGACAACCGGCCGCCGTACGCGCGCATCGCGGGTCACTACCGTGACCTCATCAGCTCCGGGGAGCTCTCGCCGGGCGACCTGCTGCCGAGCATCCGAGCTCTGGCCGAGCAGTGGGACGTCAGCACCGCGACGGCCGACCGAGCCATGAAGCTGCTGCGGGAAGAGAAGTTGGTCCAGGGCATCCCGGGTGTCGGCACCGAGGTAATGGGTCGCCCCGTGTCGCTCGCCTCTGGCTCGGAGCGCCACGACCGCAGCAGCAAGACACAGTCCTCGTGGGGCGTCGGCGAGAAGTCGTCCGGCCACACCGCCGGCATGGTGGGCGCCCCCGAGGACGTCGCACATGTACTCGACATCGAGCCTGGTGACGACGTGATTCGCCGAAGCCGCGTCTACCGGGATGCTCACGGCATCGTCTCCCACTCAACGTCCTGGATCCCGGCGGAATTCGCCCAAGTGCTGCCTGAGGTGACGAAGTGCGAGCGCCTCAAGGGCGGGCTGTCGCTGGATCTGATCGCCCGAGCCACCGGGCGGCAGGTCGTGCAGCGCGTGGATGAGGAGACCGCTCGCATCGCCACGGCACAGGACCTCGAGCTCCTGGAGCTGGAGCCCAGCACCGTGGCGGCGATCCTGGTGCTAACCGCGAGATTCCTGGACGCCGACGGCCAACTCCTGGAGTACGGAGTCGACCTGGGCGCGCCCGGCCGCACGCGGCACACCACGTCGGAGGTGCAGCGGTGACCGCCAGCGACGCCGTTCTCCTGGACGACACCCTCGTTAACTGCCTCGAAGCCCGTCTCGGGCAGCTCCTTCGAGCGGAGCACACCGACACCCTGACTCTGGAAGGACGATTCGAGATCAGCCGCATCTCCGCAGCTCTGTCCGGCCGTGCGGGGCCCGCGCCCCGCACGATCCTCATGACCGGAATGCCGGGAGCTGGCAAAACGACCCTGGCTCGCGCCTTTGAGCAGGCCGGGATGGTGCGCCTCTGCCCAGATGAAGAGATGTTCCGCCGCTACGGCCACTATGGGCGCGACTTCCCCCGCGGTGAGTTCCGCGTCAGGGAGGCTCCGGTCCTCAAAGACATCGCCCTGGAGCTCCAGGAGCACCTGCTGGCTGGGCGTGACGTCGTGGTGGATCACGGATTCTGGACACCGGAAGAGCGCGGCCAGTGGGCGGCAACTGCGATGGAGGCTGGCGGCACGCCTGTGCTGGTCTACCTGCCGGTGCCGCATGAGGTGCGCTGGGAGAGGATTCGTGAGCGCAACGCCCTGGCGCTGGTCGACGCGAACTCGATTGAGTTCAGCGAGGAAGACCTCCGACGCTTTGCAACCCGCTTCCATCCGCCGACCGCCGACGAACCGCACATCGTCTACGACGGGGATCCGAAAGCTGTGCTGGCCGCAGTGGACCGTGCCCTGCCTCGTCCCGACGGCGGCCGTCATTGAGTACCTCCCAGTCACCTCACGGAGCCCGGCATGTGGCACGGCGTTGATACGTGAGCACGGAAGGAGATCAACAACCATTGATCTGTGCCTCCTCCAATTGGTTCGCTGCGTGGGGGACATCACAACGGCCATAGCTCCAGCGCGACATCACAACGGCTTGTCGAAACTCGTGCGCATCGTCATTCACGAGTTTTCAACATCCGCGTACACATGGGATTTGAGGCCCGAGCCCTAGGCTCGCGGCCATGACGATGACGGAGGGGCAGAGGGTGGGGAAGCAGCGTGCAGGGTGGAGGCCGGATCGGCTGCGCGAGCAGCGGGAGGCCCACGGCCTGACTCTGGAGAAGGCCGGTGAGCGTCTCCGGGAGGTTGCCGAGCAGGCCAAGCTCAAGGGCATCCCAGCCGCGAATCCTCAGACCTTGTGGCAGCACGAACAGGGCGAGGTCTTCCCGGGTCCTCACTACCGGCGCGCATACTGCCTCCTCTACCGGGCCACCGAGCCCGACCTCGGATTCCGTACTGCTCTGCCAGGTGAAGAGACGTCCTTCAAGCTCACGCCGATGGACGACCGCCTCAACGGCGCGCAAGTCCTGGCTGTTGAGCGGGCGATTCACCGCATCGCGCCGGGCTCGGGCGAAGCCGACCACTTCGACCTGCAGCAGCGCATCATCGACGCCTGGAAGCGGAGGCACACCGGGGGCGACCCGCACCGCCCAGTACTCATCCTGGTCGGCGGATTCGCCGGCAGCGGAAAAACCGAGCTCGCCCGCTTCTTCGTCCAGCTCACCGGCTGGCCGCTGCTCGACAAGGACCCGCTCACCCGCCCGCTCGTGGAACGTCTCCTGGTCGCGCTGGGCGGCGACGCGAACGACAGGCACACCGATCTCTACCGGGAGAAGGTCCGGCCGGTGGAGTACGACTGCTTGATGCAGTCGGCCACGGCCAACATCAAGTGCGGCATCAGCACCGTGCTGACCGCCCCGTTCATTACAGAGATGGCAGACCCGGCCTGGATGCAGCGCCTGGCCAACCGCGCGGGATCGATGGGTGTCGACGTCTACCCGGTGTGGGTTCGCTGCGACGAGGAGTCGATGCGCGAGTACATCGGATTCCGCTCCGCAGCCCGGGACGCATGGAAGCTGGCGCGGTGGGAGGAGTACATGGCCACGATCGACCTGGAGCTACGCCCGGCGGTGCCGCACCTGGTCGTCGACAATCGGCTGGGGACCGCGGTGACGCTCGCGGACCAGGCCCGGCAGGCAATGGGGGCGATGTACGCGTGAGCACGAAGCGGGGCGTGATCCTGTACGGCCCGCCGGCGGCGGGCAAGGACACCGTCACCACGACGCTCACCGACTTGAGCTCGAAGTACGCGCAGTTCGCGCGGCTCAAGGTCGGGACGGGCAAGTCCGCCGGCTACCGGATGGGCACCGCGGAGCATCTGCGTGAGCTGGAGGCCGCGGGCGACGTCGTCTACGCAAACTCCAGGTACGGCAACACGTACGTGCTCGACAGGCCGGGCCTCGACGTGGCGTTCGCGGCCGGGGTGCCGGTGGTGCACCTCGGGCAGGTCGACGGCATCCGGGCCCTGGTCGACGGCTACCCGGCCAACTGGACGGTGGTGCTGCTGTGGTGCCCGCGCGAGGTGACCGCGCAGCGATCCGCAGGTCGCGGCGACACCGACACCACGGCTCGCCTGGCGGCGTGGGACGCGACTCGCGAAGACTTGGACGCGCACCCGGACCTGGCCTGGGACCTGACCGCGGACACCACAGCGATGTCCCCGCAGGACGCGGCGCGGCTCATCGACCAGCTGCTGGCGCAGCGGGCGGGAGCAGCGAGGGCATGAGCGCGGGCTACGGCTGGGCGAGTCGGTTGAGGGCGTCGGTGAGCGTGAGCTCGCTGTCGTCCTTGACGTCGTGCCACCGTGCCAGCGTGGTCGCGGCCGCGTGCAGCATCTCCGGCGGAAGGCCGGCGGCCGCGAGCGCATCAGCGGCTTCCTCCAGTTCCGGGCCCCAGCGCCAGGCGCGTGCTGCGGTCTTGGCCACGTACTCAGGCTCGGCGAGGTACGAGTCTGTCCGCCAGGAGGCGACCTCGATGAGCTCCTGGTCGACGCCGTGCTCGCGCGCCATGCCGACCGCGAGCGCCACCAGCACCCGGCTGGTCTTCTGGAACGACGCGTACGACAACTTCAACGCCGACGCCTTCCCGATCTCCGTGCCCAACGTCGTCGTCAGAACGTCCGTGCCCGCAAAGAGCGCCTCGATCTGCGCGGTAGCGGCGGCCGGACCGGACAGGTACAGCGTCGGCGTCTTGCCGCGTACGGGCGGGGAGCCGACGACGCCGCCGTCCACGACGGTCGCGTCCGGTCCGAGCAGCCCGGCAATCCGCGTCGTCCGCTCGGGGTTGGTGGCGTTCGCCTCCACGTACACGCCGGTGAGGCCGTACTCGGCGACGTCGCGCGCCAGGTCCTCGGCGGCGGCCGGCGGGCAGAGGCTGATGACGATGTCGCTGCGGTCCAGCAGCTCGGGCAGCGTGGCCACCGGCGTCAGGCCGAACTGCTTGGCGCGTGTTGCGGACGCGGTGCTGCGTCCGGCCTCGCACCACAGGACCGCGGCCGCGTTGGTCGCGGCGCAGGCGGCGACGGCGGCGCCCATGCTGCCGGGGTGGAGGATGCCGACGGTCGGCTGGTCCACGGTGCTACTCCGAGGTCTCGTTGAGCAGGATGGTGATGGCGTCGGTGACGTCGTCGACGACGCGGTGCGCGGCGCGAAGGCCGTCCGGCCATGGACGGCCGTGCAGCCAGATGGTGCGCAGGCCGGCCTGGTGTCCGCCGCCGATGTCCCCGGCCGGGTTGTCACCGACCATCCAGCCGCCGTCCGCGAGGTTCACGCCACAGCGGGAGGCTGCGAGTTCGAAGAGGCGCAGGTCCGGCTTGCGGATCTCCAGGTCGCCCGAGACCGCGACGCCGTCGACCAGGGCGGCGAGGCCGGTCGCGGCGAGTTTGGCGCGCTGGATATCGCTGGCCCCGTTGGTGATGATGCCGATCGTCCATGCGGCAGCGCGCAGATGGGCCAGGCCATCGAGGACCTCCGGTCGGCAGGTGACGGCGTCCGACATGAGGCTGACGTACTCCTGCCACAGCTGCGCGACGGGGACATCCACGTCGAAGACTTCCCACATCCGGGCGAAGTCGGCGGCGTTCGCGCGGTCGGCCAGCTCGGTGCGCAGCCACCGTTCGGCGTCTGGAGCGAGGGCGTGAGCCAGGCACAGGCCGGTCACGGCGTCGCTGAGCGCCGACTGCCGGTCGGCCAGCGTGCCGTCCAGATCGAAGAGCGCAAGTCTGGGCATGGTCCCGGACCTTACCGGGCGTCGAACGCAAGGCCGTTCACCGTGGCAGCATCCCCCCGATGGGGATCAAATAGTGTATGTTTCAGAGATCTATCGATCTTGAGAGGCTGTGCTATGCCCGACCCGGACCGCTTGAAGCAGGTCGATGCCCTGCTGGACGGCCTGGACGACGTCCTCCCGCCGCCACGCGTGCGCACGCAGCTACGCCTCGCCGCGGGGCTTACCCAGCTGGACGTAGCGGAGGCCGTGGGCGTGAAGCGCCTTGCCGTTGTGCGTTGGGAGCTGGGAAAGAGCAACCCCCGGCGCCCACAGCGAGATGCCTACATCCACCTGCTCAAGCGACTCGCGGAGCGTTTCCCCGAAGCCGCTGAGCTGAATGAGGGCATGCCGACGCCGGCCTCCGAAGGGGGGACGGGATGACCTAGTGGCCATCGGCCGCGCGCGCCAAGAAGCGGATTTACCACCCGCTGGCCTCGCGCGGCCCGTCTACCGACCGGAATAACCACCCGCGTCGGCCGCTCAAGTCCCGGTTCCTGCCGGTCCTGAGCTGCGGCTCATCGAGCCGCACATTTCAAACCCGGCCCCTCATCAGGGCCACCAGCACTACCGGCCACTAACCACGGCCACCACAGCCGCGCAGCACCCAGTTGCGCTCACCGACTGGTGTCGGTCGCGGGCCCCCACCACAGAGGCTTCGCGATTCGGCACCACCGAGAGGAGAGGAGAAATCTCCCCCCACCCGATCGATGTCCGCCCGCTTCTCACGAAGGGGGCGGATAACCACACATCCGCACATCCGGCTCGGCCGCCCCGAGGGGCTCTGGCCAGTCCAGCTATATGGAAGGTAGGTCGTTCTCATAGTGCCCGAGAGTGGTGTCCCCTGTCAGCTTGACCATGTCCGTTTCACCCCGGTTCAGGCGCGGCGGCCTTCCCGCGTGATGGGATCGTCGCCCGGTTCATTCGCTTTTGCGCAATTCGTACCGGAAGTTGGATTTCCGGTAGGAAGCTACAAGAGCAGCGGTTTCGGGGTAGCCCGATGAGCGCGGTCGCGGCGCCGGCCGCCACGCTGGACCACCCTCTCTGGGAGGACGTCGACAACTCCGTCGACGACGCTCCGGTCGGACGCTCGCGGCGTCGGCTGCGGTCCGTCCCGGCCGCCGCCGAACCGGGCTCGAACCGGGCCGCAGGCAACCCGCTGTCGCTCGGTCGGGACGCACGTGCCCGGCTGGGTGGCACGGTGCGCGCGCTGCTGGACGTGGCCGGTCTGGACGGTGCGTCGGACGCGGTGCGCCTGGCCGTGGTGGTGCTGGCGTCGCGGACGCCATCGGAGACCGGTGTCGTGGAGATCCGCACGAGTGAGCTGGGGCGGTGGATCGGGGTGTCGGCGTCCTACGTCGCCTCCGACGTCCTGCCGGTGCTGCGCCGGTCCTCCGTGGTCTCTGTCGAGACGACGGAGGGCGACTACGGCCAGGACACCGGGCTGCGGTGCAAGGTGCTGCCGCTGTGGGCCGCGCAGGACGTGGTCGGGCACCCGCTCGCGCTGGCGAAGAGGGAGTACGCGACGCTGCTGCGGCTGCTGGAGGCCGTGATGGCCCCGGGCTGGGTGCACAAGGACAACCGGGTGACTCCGGCCGGGCTGATCGGTACGCGTACCGGCCGGGGCGCGGCGACGGACCGTCTGGCGCTGCTCCTGCTGGTGCTGGAGGCGCGGGCGACCGGGCGGGTGCGGCTGTGCGGCGGGAGCGTGGACACCAAGCGTGGCCGCGCAGCGGCGACGCTGGCCCGGCTGATGGGGTGCACGGCAGCAGCAGCGGCGGGGATTCTCGGGCGCCTGGAGGAGCGGGAGCTGGTGTTTCGGGTGCGTCTGCAGACGGCCTCTGGGCTCGCGAACCGGTCGCGGCTGATGGTGCCGGCGGTCGCCGCTGCGCACGGCCGTACCGGTGCCGACGACGTCCGGGAGGACCGTGCGGAGGCCCTGGAGCCCATGTTTTCAGAGCGCGGTGTTGCAGCAAGGCGTAGTGAGCCGTCGCAGTCGGATGCAGATCCGCAGGTCAACGGCGCGCCTGCTGCGGATGAGGCGGATGTTGCAGAGCCCAGCGTTGCGGCAGCCCTTCACACTGACCACCCTCCCCTGGTTACTCCCATCCCGCCTCTCTCGCTCTCTGGTGGCTTTTCCGGCGAAGGCCGTGGTGGGTTCGGTGATCTGCCGGACCGCGCGTGCGTGCGCGAGGACGGCGGCCCGCTGCGCGGGGAACAGCCGAAGAAGTCCCCGGTCGTTGAAGGCGTGAAGGACGGCCGTGGGCCGGTGGCCGGTTCTCCGGTGCGGGTCGTGGACGGTTCGGGCCAGGGCAGGCAGCAGCGGGGGAGGGTGGCTCTGCCGTCGGAGGATCTGCGGGCCGTTCTGGCTCCGGTCGACCTGGTGTGGGCACGGCTGGAGCGTCCGGCCGCCCGCCGCCTGGTGGAAGCCGCCGCCCGCCGCGAGCTGAACCGGGTGGTCGGGTTCGTGGGCCGCGCCGATGCGCCGCAGGTCCTCGCCGACCGGCTCGCCCGGCACCTGGAGAACCAGATGCGGCTGTACGGGCCGATCAAGGACTCGGTGGGCTGGCTGATCGGCCTGGCCCTGCCCCAGCGTCAACGGTGCGGCGACGTGCGGTGCGACGACCGCGTGCTGCTCGACTCCGGGCAGGACTGCCCGCGCTGCGCGGAGAAGCAGGACGACCGCCGCGACCAGCGCCGCGCGCTTGCGGTCGCCGTCGACGCGGCGATGCCGTACGCCTCCGAGACCGAGCGCCGCGCGGCGACCGAGCAGCAGCTGCACCAGGACGTGACTGCCAGGGCGTGGGCGAAGGCGTACGAGTGGGAGCAGCACCGCGCACGGCAAACCGCTGCAGCTCAGGCCCGTGCCGAAGCCGCGGCCGCGCAGCCGGCCGACGACGTCCCGGCCGCGCTGGTGGCCCCGCTCATGCTGCCTGCACCGCGTCCGGCCGCAGTCGTCCCTGCCCCGGAGTCGGAGCCCGCCGACGTCGACGACGACCAGGAGCTGGTCCTCGAGGAGCTCACCCGCGAGCAGGTCCTGGACTGGCGCAACCGCGCCGCCGCCGACCACCAGCTGGTGTTCGACCACATCGACCGGTACGGCGAGCTGTCGGCGCAGCGCCTGTTCACCCGGGCGTTCGTCGCCCAGGTGCAGCGCCTGTCCGGCCTCGGGCACCTGGACCTCGGCTACACCACCTGGGGGCAGGCATGAGCGGCGGCGAGACGTCGGGCGTCGACCTGGCCCGGGTCGCGCTGCGGGCCGCGATGGAGGCGGCCCGGAAGAACGGCAGCGGCCAGAAGGCGAAAAGGAAGCCGCGGGCTGTCACGACGGTGCGGCGCGACGGGCGCGAGCCGATGGGCCTCGGAGCGGCGCTCGGTGCGCTGGTCACCGAGCGGGCCTGGGAGCTCCCGGCCGCCGGCGCGACGCTGCGAGAGCGGTGGGCGGCCATCGCCCCGGAGCTCGCCGGGCACGTCGCCGCAGTGGCGTACGACCCCGACTCCGGCCAGCTCACCGTGTGCCCGGAATCGACGGCCTGGGCGACGCAGACCCGCCTGGAGCAGACCCGGGTCATCGCGGCCGCCAACAAGGCAGCAGGCCGAACCGTCGTGCACGCCCTGCGGATCCTGCCGCCCGGCGCCGTGCCTGCGCCCGGTCCGGCCGACACCAAGCCGGCAGACCCGCCCTCGCCCGCGCCCACCGGTCCGGCGAAGACCAGGGAGATGGCGTGCGACGGATACCACCGCGCGCTCGCCGCGCACCAGTCGGCCACCCCGGCACGCCGGGTGGACCCGGGCATCGCGGAGGCAGTGGAGCGGCAGAACCAGGCGATGCGCGAACTCAGCCGTCGGGCCTTTCCCGAGCCCGATGTAGTGCCGGACGATGCGCCGGCCCCGATCGAGGCGCCCCGTCTCCAGCGCCGCCGCCAGGCCGCGGCGACCGAGGCCGCTGCCCTCCGCCGTGCCCGTGCCGAGCGTGCCGGGCGAACCGTCCCCGAGCTGTCACACGCTCCGCAGGCAGCCGCTGAAGTGGCATGAGCCGACGCCTTGACGAACGTGGGCGAGGTTGTGTGGTCGGCGCTGGAAGCTCAGTAGCCGTTTCCCATTCTTTCCGCAGCTCGTGCGGCTTTGTCTGCAGCTACTTGAAGGAGCCGAGTGCTGTCGGGGAGACCCCCAAGGCTGTCCATCAGCCGGTTTGCTGCTCGCTCGGCCTTGGCTGCGGCCTGATGCAACGTCGACGCGTCGTCAGACAGCCCTACGAGGTCGCTGGCGGCGTCGGCCAGCGTGCTCGCTGTGTCCTGTAGATGTGCCAGCTTCTGCGACGCATCAACGAGCAGGAAGGCAGTGTCCTGAAGGTGAGCGAGTTGGTCAGAGGAGCGACTCAGCGAGTTGATCTCGTCTGCGGAGAGCCCGAACCCATGTACGCGAGGGTTGGCAAGCTCTTCGACGGTGACCTTCAGCAACGCCGCAAGCTCGGGAGCTGTCTTTGCAAATTCGTCCAAGGCCGGCTCAAGGCGGGTGACCAGTGCCGTTTGCGCTCCACTGATCATCTCACCGAGTCGATCTTCGGTCAGGTTGTTCAGCCCTGCCAGAGCGCTGAGTCCATCGGCTTCGCGCTCGTGTTTCCAGCGCTCCAACAGCTCCACCGGGTACTGGTCGCTGTTCGTTCCATCGATCTCGGAGTGATGCGGGTGGCAGAGCAGGATGAGGTTGGCGAAGCTGTTGCGCTCGCCGACTGACCAGTCCGAGTCGTAGCGCTTGCCTCCTTCCTCGAACGCCCGGACATGCGCGATCTCCAAGTTCAGACGGGGCGCACCGTTGATCATTCGAATGGTCGGCACGCCACAGTCGGGCCAGTAGCACCCGCCTCGGGCGAGTGTCATCAGTCCTGCGATCGTTGCGTTGCTATAGCTGCGCCGCGGTGTGCTAGCCACGAGCCCCCCTCAAGTTGGTCACGAGGAGTGACCATCCCATCACCGGCCTTTACGCGCAGGAGAGGTTCCGGCCATCTACTCAGCACCCCTTCCAAGCCGACCCAGCGGGGGCCCTCTCATGCCGGTGGCTGGCTGGAGGGCGCGGTCTGGTCGAAGGACTGATCCAGCGCACCGTGCCCGACCGCGTCGTAGGCCGACTCCGGACCGGCCGACCGCATCCTTCCGCCGCTGGGCACGGCCCGGCAGACTGGCTCTTCGCACCGAACCGATCAAGGGGGAAACCATGGAGTTAGAGCCCACCGAACTGTCCAAGGCGATCAAGGCGGTGCGTGGAGGGCTAGCGGCCGCGCAGCAGGATGCGGAGGGGTCGCCGGTCCGGTTCACGGTCAAGGAGATCGTGCTGGATCTGGGGATCGAGCTTCGGCACACCGCGTCAGCCGGTGGCGGGGTGAAGGCGTTCGTGGTCTCCGCGGACGCCAAGGGCGAGCGGGCGAAGACGGCCACACACCGGATGACGGTCACCTTGGCGGTGGCTCCGGACGGCGACGGCAGCGATCTGCTGATCGGTGACTCCGGTGGAGGCCGCGGCGGACCGGTGGACGGCCTGCGGTAGAAGGGGCGGCGTGATGGCGGGGGGA
The DNA here is from genome assembly GCF_035994185.1 of Streptomyces sp. NBC_01217. Taxonomy (NCBI): domain Bacteria; kingdom Bacillati; phylum Actinomycetota; class Actinomycetes; order Kitasatosporales; family Streptomycetaceae; genus Streptomyces; species Streptomyces sp. NBC_01217. Next base: position 50,858 of record NZ_CP108539.1, on the reverse strand, counting down.
GCGGCTCTGCGGACCGTCGAAGTCACCAACCAGCACCAGGACTCGTACGGGACCGGCTGCCTGATCGCGCCCGGCCTGGTGCTCACCGCCTACCACGTGGCGCTGCCCGGCGAAGACGGCGTCATCGCCGTCCGGGACAGAGTGAGTGCCGGCTTCACCGAGGCGGTGGTGGTGTGGGAGAACGCCGAGCTGGACGCGGTGCTGCTGAAGGCCGACCGCGCCCTGGTCGGAGCCGGTCTGGGCGTCGTGCGCTGGGGCGAGCTGGTTGGGGACTACCCGAACCGTCGCCCCGTGTGCTCGATGACGGGGTTCCCCAAGGCGATGCGCCGCCGGGCCTCCGCGCGGCCTGAGCAGTACGTCGACGACCTGAAGACGGTGGAGGGGATCATCGCCCCGCACACCGGATCCCGCTCACGGTTGTACGGGCTCGAAGTCGACCGGGCCGTGCCGACCGACGTGAAGAACTGGCAGGGGCTTTCCGGCGCCGGGGTCTTCTGCAACGGCGTACTGATCGGCATCGCCCGCCTCGTCGACCGCCAGTGGGACCGGATCCTCATGGTGGTGCCGCTCTCGCATCTGCTGGCCGCCGACGGTTTCGCCCCCGCAGTCGCCGCACACACCGGCATGGCTCCGAGCCTCCAGCCCGCCGACCTGCGGCCGCTGATGGACAACGTCCCCGACCCGACCCTGTCCTCCACCTACCTGCTCGATCCGCGTTCCCAGGTCACCGACCTCACCGGCGTCAGCGGACTCGTCCGGCAGATCGAGCAGTGGTGCAAAAGCACGGACCGTATCGATGTCGCCGCCGTGACCGGGCTGGGCGGCACCGGCAAGTCCCGTCTCCTCATCGAGGTTCTGCACCGGCTCACCGCCGGGTCAGGCGAGCAGCGGCCGTGGAGCGGGGGCTTCCTCGCCGACCACCCCAGCCACACCGACTACCAGGTCCTCGCCGCGGCCCACTATCCGCTGCTCCTGGCCGTCGACCTCGCAGAAACCCGCCTCCCCCAGATACGCGACCTCATGGCGGCCCTGGCCGATTCCCACGACGGTGCCGCCGTCCGGGTCCTGCTCTTGGCCCGTGGACACGACACCTGGTGGCTGGCGCTGCGCCGCCACCTGCGCACCCGGAGCGTCGGCCCCATCGGGCACGCCTTCGCGCTCACGCCCGACGACGCGCTGGACGGCCACAGCCCGGAAGACATCTACGTGGAGGCGAAGGTGGCCTTCGCCCGCCGCATCCGGCTGCTCCAGCAGGCCGGACACGGCGATGACTCCTGGCCGGACCGTGTCGTCGCAGACGCACCGCGCCTGTACGGCGCCGGCATCGAGCACACCACCCGGCAACCGGTGATCTACCTCCACATCGCTGCGCTCGCCGACGTGCTGGCCCACGCCAACCCCGAGTTCGCCCTCAAAGACCACCCCATGGAGGTCCTGCTCGCGAACGAAGTGGAGTACGTACGGCGCGTCGCCGAAGCCCGCCTGCCCGAAGGCACCTTCGACGACAAGCTGCTCCGCTCCCTGGTCACCGCCCAGTTCCTCGCCGGAGCACGCACTGCGCAAGACGGCCGCGCCGCCGTCCGGGCCGGCTTCGACGTCCATCACCGCGGCTACGGAGTCACCGCCCCGCCCGACGCCCGTCAGCTGGCCGCACTCGACGACGTCCTGACCGCCGCCTACCCGGCCACCGACGGAGCCCACTGGGGCGCTGTCGGCGAACCGCTCGCCGCCGCCTGGCTCGCCGAAGTCGAGACCGACAGCGGCGAGGAGTTCATCGAAGCCTTCCTCCAGCACGACTCTCTCGCCACCGAGCAGCGCCACCAGACCCTCAGCACCGTCGCCCGCACCGCCCAGGACCAGCCCGGCCTCGCCGCAGGCGCCCACCGGGCCGTCGCCGCCGACCCCGAACGCCTCCTGCCGCTCGTGGCCCAGACGATTACCGCTGAACTCGGCACCGATCAGGCCCGCCAGTGGCTCAGCGGCCTCGAACACGCGGTCGCCGACCGCGCCAGCGCCCCGGACGCCGACCCCGACACCTACCAGTGGGCCGCCGGCCTCATCCGTGAAGCGCAGCAGCGGACAGCCGCCGACAGGGACGACCTGGAGGACTTGATCGGTGCGCCCCTCACGCAGGAGGCCGATGCCCCGGAACAGCAGGCCGCGGAGACACCCCCAGCCGCGCCTGCCCCCGACTCTCACCTTGTCCTGGTGAAACCACAGGCGGGCTGGGCCACCCGCTACATCGTCGGCGTCCTTGGCCTTGGCCACCTGACGCTGGTCGGCGCCGTCGCCACCGCTGCCGCACTCAAGAACGGCATCGGGCACGACGGGTGGGTCCTGTGGCTGTTCGTTCCCATGAACGTATGCCTGCACCTGAGCATCGCGAGCGGGTTCGGAGGCCGCCAACTCGGCGACGCTCTGTTCGCCTGGGTCGCGCCGCTCTTCGCGATCGGGCTGACGACCTTGAATGCCTTCATGATTGATCGCCCCTGGCCTGCGGACTGGCCCCCGCAATGGCTCCTATGGCCGACCCTCTTCGCCATCGGCCTTACAGCCCTGACCTTCTCCTGGCGCTTTGAGTTCGGCCAGCTTCAGGACACCCGGCGGTTGACCATCTCCGAGGACCTGCCGGAGTGAGGGACTTCTCGTCCAGCGCAGCACCGCCACGGCAGATCAGCGGGCGAATGCTTCGGTCAGGCTGATGCGGTAGCCGTCCTCTTCCATCAGCACGACGGTGACGCCGAACGGGTCGGCGTGGTCCAGCTCGATCGGGGTGAAGGAGAAGTTCACCGCGGCCTGGATGGGCGGCACCAGTTCACCGCCGGGCTGCGGCGCGGGGGCCGGCCTCCAGTCGGGGGCGACCGACGCCCAGCCCTCGGAGCTGCTGGACAGGAGCTGCTCGCTGTAGGGGAACTGGTGCAGGACGTGCCCGTCGCGGGTGGCGAGCACCATGTTCAGGCACGGCGCCGGGCCGACGATGGGCAGATCGCAGGCGGTGGCGACGTCGTGCGTCTCCCAGGCGAGGACAACCTCGTCCGCGCCGGCCGCCGCGGCGATGTTCGCGAGCTCCGCGATCCCTGCGAGCGCGTCCTGGCCGACCTTGAGCGGGCGGACCCAGATCAGCCCGACCAGCTCGCTGCCCACCAGCGGCATCATGAGCGGCCCCGGCACGACCCCTTCACCCAGCCCCGCGGTGTACGTCTCCTTCACCACGCCGACCAAGCCGTTCCACATCGGTGCTTCCACGGGAGCCCCCTCCGTATGCTGATCCGGTTACCGCACCCTGCCACGGGGGCTGAGGCTGTGTCAGCGGGATGATCAGCCAGCTGCGGATTTAGTGCGTAGTGGAGGAAGGGGCCCGGGCCACACGTCCGGCGCAAGACGGCCCGCACCCGCGGCGGCACGGATACGGTGAACGCCATGGTCGAGGACTGGGTGTTGGGCCGGTGGGGCGGAGCAGGGGTTGCCACCGTCATTACGGTCGTTATCGCTGGAGCCCGTCACCAGGGAAATGCCTTCCTGGTTCTTGTCCTGGTGTCTGTGCTCGTCGCAGGCGGGCTATACGCCGGACTGTGGTTCACCGCCCTTGGCAACTCGGGGCTCACCAACCTGTGGCGGCAGCAGATGACGTGGGACGTCTACCGGGACCGGGTGTGGGATTCCCATGAGGCCGAACTCGCGGCTGAAGCCGAACAGATGCGCAGAGTCGAAGCCCGCGTCACGGACTTCGCCGCCACGCACGGCCTGGATCACATCTCCCTGGCAGTGACCGGCGCCCGGCTCGGCTGGGCAGACGCCGCCCATTCCCTGCGCAGCTCGAAAACGCGCGGCCACATCGAACTGGGCCACTTCTGGTTCTTCCCCGAGGGCGTGGCATGCCTGCCGCACATCGTGGAACACGAACTCGCACACATCCAGCGCAACTGCGCGCATCGCGTGATCCGGGCCTCGGCCGTAGCTGCGGGCAGCGTGGCCTGCGCCGGGCTACTGCCTCTCCCGTACGCCGCCGCGACGATCGCCGTCCTCTTCGCCACACTCACCGCCGTGGGGTGGTGGACGGAGCTGGCCTGCGACACGATCGCCGCCCGCCGGTGCGGACGGCCCGCCGCCATTCGCGCGGTGACGTACCTCTTGGACAACCGCCGAGCTATGCCCGCGCGGCTGCGCCACACTTCCATGCTGGTCGGGCTGCGCAGCCATCCCCCGCTGCTGCTGCGCCGCTGGTGGATCCGGCACGCCCCGGCGCTCCCAGCCACGGACGCGACAGCACCTACCGCATCCTGGAACATCGGGCGCTGACCATCTTCCTCGAGCCAGCGAACCAGAACGCCGCCCAGCGCCCGCAGGGGGAGAGCGCGGTGTACCGCCGTGGGGATCACGAGTGTGAGTGGGCGCCTCCGCCGCAGGGGAGGTCTGCGGAAGCGGAGGTCGTACGGGGGTGCAGGCGCGATATCGTGGAGTCTTCTTATCTGCGGTTTTGTGATCTGGCAGGAGTACCCGCGTGCCCGAGGACCCCATCGCTCACAGCGAGCTCGCTGCCCTGACCCGGCGCTTCGAAGAGGTCTCGGCTCAGGACTCCCGCGAGTTCGGGATCATCAAGTCCGACCTCACCGCGGTGCGCCTGCAGGTCGGAAACCTGGACCAGAAGGTCGAGAACCTCAGCGGCCACGTGACGCAGCGCCTGGACGGTCTGGAACGGAAGATCGACGGCTTCATCGACGAGCAGCGCACGGTCAACGCGACGATGGTCGAGCTGCTGTCCTCGCTCGTGGGCAAGAGCACCGGCAAGTGACCTTACGGCCCTGCGGCTGAACAGCTGGCCAGGGTGAAATCAGGGCCCGGACCACATGTGGTCCGGGCCCTGATCCGTGTGCGGGCCGGCCGGGCCACGAACCTCCGCCGCGGCGCCGTGATGAGGCTGGGCTATCGGCCGGTACGAGTACGTCGGGTGTGGACGAGGTGCTGCCAGCGGGTGCGTACGGCGTCGGGGCTGTCGATCCACTGCGTGGTGGTGGGACCGGGCAGGGGAAGGCCGCCCATGAAGTGGGCGATGTCGGTGAAGTAGGCGAAGTCGCCGGTCGCGGTGAGTTCGCGCAGGCGGCGGATGGCGGCGGCCAGCTCCTGGTCCTCCTCGCGTACGGCGTGGTGGAAGGCGACGGCGAGCTCGACGAACCGGTGGAGGAAGGGCAGGCCCGCGGCCGTGATGTCGGTGTTCAGGCTCCGGGCGCGGTCGGTGATGCCGTCGGTTCCGGCGTCCTTGATCAGTGCGACGACCTGGGCCAAGAGGGCGTTGGACCGTTGGTCGAGGCCCTCGAGGAGCTGGTGGGCGAGGCAGAGCTCGGCGTCGGCCCGGTCCGGGTCGGCGAAGGACAGTGCGAGGGCGAGGCGGACCTGCATCATCGCGCGCTCGCCGGCGGCGCCGTGTTCTTCGGCTTCGGCGCGGCCGGCCTCGAACGCGACGACGGCCTGGTCGGTGTTGGCGTGGGACCAGTGGATGTCGCCGAGGACGCGGTGGTGGCGGCCTTTCCAGCCCAGGGTGGGGACGGCGGCGAGCGCGGTGGGGAAGTCCCCGGCCAGCCTGGACAGGTTGGCCAGGCCACGGCGGGCCTTCGGTGCGAGGCGCCCGCCGGCGTCGGCGACCTGCCGCATCCCGGCCCGGGCGGCGGCGCCCTGGTCGAGGTCCTTGTACGCCTTCGCCCGGTAGTACAGGGCGAGCTCGGTGAGCTCGGCGGACAGCAGTCCGGAGTCCAGCACCTCGCTCAGCCGCTCCACCGTGCGTTGCCGGTGCTCGTGCTGGCGGCGGGTGATCGCGGTGAGGAGTTCGGCCAAGGCGTCCGCGGGCGTGTCCGAGGCACTGGTGGTGTCGGTGGGGAGGGTGAGGGGTTCCCAGACCGAGTCGTCGGTGTAGGCGTGGGCGGCGGCGGTGAGCCAGCCCAGGTCGGTGAGGCGGTGGTCTCGGGCGAGACGAAGTCCTTGGCGCAGGCATGCGACCAGGAGCATGCGGCTGGGGTCGAGCGCGGTGGCGCTGGTCCACTGGTCGCCGAGGGCGGCCAGGGCGCGGGTGGCGGCCTGGTCCCAGTCGGCCGGGGTCCAGCGGTCGTCGCTGTGGTCGTCATCGCGGACTGCGCTGCGGATCGCACGGTGCAGGTGGTAGGGCCACAGCGCGTACGGGTTCTCGTTGACCAGGGGCCTCTCGACCAGGCGCCGGGCCGACGCCTGCTGGGCGAGGCCCGCGGTGCGGGTGGCCAGCTCGACGTCGAAGGCGTCCAGCAAGGCGACGCTGCGCAGCAGATGGCGTTCCTCGGGGGTGAGGTCGGACAGGGTGCGGGCCAGGAGTGCGGGGAAGGTGCAGTCGAAGTCCGCAGCGGTGGGGGTGCGGCCGGTGCGACGGATCTCCAGGAAGCGGGAGACGGCGAGGTCGAGGTGGAGGGGCAGGCCGTGGGAGCGGGCGGTGATCGCGGCCCGGATGTCGGCGTCGATGAGGGGCCGGTCGTCTTGGACCAGGCGGCGGGCGAGGTGAGTCTCGCAGTCCTCGGGGGAGAGGTCGCCGATCAGATACTGCCGGGCTCCGGAGCCGGCTGCCCGCGGCTGCGGCACCGTCAGGGAGGCAGCGGAGGAGGAGGCGGCCAGGCCGGGCCAGGCGGCGGGGCCGGTCCAGTCGAGCTGGCCGTGCAACGCGGGGTCCGCCCACGGCAGGCGGCTGCGGCCACCGATGACGAAAAAGGCGCCGGGCATGAGCCAGACCAGACGCTGCAGCAGCCGCTCGAAGTCCCGGTGGCGGTCTGAGGTGTCCTCGAAGGTGTCCAGCAGAACCACCGGGACGATGCGCTTCTTCTCGGGCAGACGGCTCAGGTCCCAGGCCAGCAGGTGCGGGTAGAAGGACAGCGCCTCCAAATCGGGCGTGGCCTCCAGCAGGGCTGCCGTCCGCGTGGCGCCGGCCAGGGCCAGGGCGCGTTCGTGGCGCTCGCGCAGCGCGGTCACCAGCGCCGAGGTGAGCTGTCCGGCGGCCGAGCCGGCCAGGCCGGGCAGCGCCAGGGCGGCGGCGACCTCACCAACCCCGGCCTGCAACTGCTGAGGCAGCATGTTCGCGAACTTCCCGGCCAGCCCGGAACGCCGGATGTACTCGTCCAGCGGCTCACCGGGGTGCACGTGCTCCCAGTAGTGCCGCAGCGCCACGTCGAAGGACGGCATCGGCCGGCCCAGGGCTCCGGCGAGCGCGAGGCGGATCGTCAGAATGACCCGCTCGAAGTCCGCGCCGGTCGACGCGGCCCGGGACAGGTCGATCCGGATGGGCAGCACCCGCTCCGTCCAGGTGGGAGCGCCCCACTGCTCCGGGCGGTGCTCGGCGGCGGTGAGCGCGGCCTCGATCTTGCGGAGCAGGGTCGACTTCCCGACACCGCCCACACCGTGGAAGTGGAGCACGTTGCCGCGGGGGGCCTCGAGGTCCTCCACGTCGAAGGACCGGCTGGCGATGCGGCGCAGGTGTTCTTCCAGCGCGGCGGCCACCAGGACCCACTGGCTGCGCCGGTCGGTGAACGCCTCCGCGACGTCGAACGACGACGGGTCGTTGGAGCTGAACAGTGCACGCAGGTCGGCCACGGTCGGTCCCCCCAGGAATGATCATCAGCGGTATCAACCGTAGGGCCTGTGCCGTACGGCGTCGCTGCTTTCCGCAACGCGGGCGGCCTGGCCCCATTGTTTGGGCCAGAGACAATGACGCCCCATCACACCCCCATCCGCGAAGGACATCCCTTGTCAGAGCACGTGAGCCCCGAGGCCGCCGAACAACTCGTGAAGAAGGTGGGCCTCTGGTACTCGGAACAGATCATGAAGGAGCAGCGCGCTGCCGGGCCCGCCCCGGAGCGCCTCAAGACCCTGCAGGAGGGATTGGCGGCGTGCGCCGTCGATCTGGAGACACTCCTGGACGCCAGCCCGGAGGAAGTGGCCGAGATCGCGGCCCGTTACGCGGCCCGGTCCCAGGAACTGGGCGGCCAGTAGCCGAAACTCTGCTGGAGGACAGGCAGCAGCGGTGCCATGGTGATCGTGGCGGCGAGGGTACGCGGCTGCAGGTGGGCGGGCATCAGCGGCCAGGCCAGCGCGGCGATGCCGACCAGATCCGACCGGTACTGCGGCAGCTCGCGCTTCAGCCGCTGGAGGGTGGCGAGGAGCCGGGCCGCTTCGGCCGTCGTGTACGGGCGGTGCTGCTCGGCCTCCAGGACGTCCCCGCCCCGGGGCGGCCTGCTCCAGGATCCGTCCGGGGTGCGCTCGTTGCGGTACACCGCGGTCAGGTCTCTGCGGATGACGGAGGTGCAGTGCACGTACGGCGAGTGCTCGGCCGCGCGGACCGCGTCGGGAACGACCTCGAAGGTCGTGTCGTGGGCGGCGGCTGCGGTCAGCCTCGGGTTTCCGCCCAGGCGGGCCACCTCGGCGCACCGGGTCGCGGTGCCCAGCCGGCTGTCCGCGGCGCGCGCCCCGATCACGACCAGCTCCACGCGCCGGCCCGCCTGGTGATGGCGGCGCGCACCGTCCAGGAAGTGAGCGACGCTGTCCGGGGCGATCTCGATCAGCATGTCCCCGCGGCGGGTCCGGACGTACGCCTCAGCCATCTCCTGCCACTGCCTGTAGTCGGGCCTGATGCGGGCGGAGGCCGTGCGCGGATGCTCCTCGAGGAGCCGGCGGTAGTCGGGGTGGACCATTTTGAAGAGGCCGCCCTCGATCCGGGTGGGCTTGCGCTGGCGCAGCGCGCGGCGCAGCATGTGCGCCGTGTGGGTCTTCCCGGATCCCTGCGGGCCCATCACGTACAGGGTGACCGGGTCGTCCTGCGGGGTGATGGAACTCAGGTACATCGGGACGATGAGCTCGTCGAAGATCCACATGTGCTCGCCGGGGGACAGGCGGTGGTAGTCGACGCCGGGCGGGCCCGCGAGCGGCTGGGCGATCCGGCGTACCGGCTCGGCCAGCGCGAAGGCGCGCTCCAGGCCGCCGGCCACCGCCAGGCGCCGCTCCGGCGTGAGCACAGAAGGGTTCAGCCGCTGCTGGGCGCTGGAGAGTTGGCGGCGAAAGCGCCAGGTCTCCGGCGCTGTCCAAGGCCGGGCCCAGTCCGCGGCCAGCGCCTGGGACGCCGCCGGTGCACTGCCCCAGCAGGCGTTGTCGGTGAGCTCGTTGCGGTACAGGACCTGAAGGCCGCGCCGCACCACCATGACCTGGTCCGCCATCTGCTCGGCTTCGACGACTTGTAAGAAGAGCGGCAGGTTGCGCGCGCACCGGTCGAAGTTGCCCCAGGAGACGTACCGGCCGACACCCTCCTCGGCGACCTGCGTCAGGTAGCGGTCCAGGCCGCTGAGCTGCGCTTCGGCCTCCGCGGTGGCCAGCGCCACCAGCTCGACGCGGTAGCCGGCCGCACGGTAGGAGCGGGCCTTCGCACATGCCTCCTCCACGTCGGCGACGGGCTCTTCCAGCACCACGTCGAAGCGCCGGCTCCGGGCGTACGCCTCGACCTCCGCCTGCCACCGCAGGACATCCGGCCGTGTCCGCGCACCGGCCGTGCGGTCATCACTGCGCATGAGGTCGGCGTAGTGGGGGTGGGCCCTCTTGTAGAGGTCGCGGCCGATCAGTACCGCGCCGCCCCGCCGGTCGAGGACTGTCAGCAGGAGGTCGCACAGCTCGGATTTTCCGCTGCCCGCCGGTCCGGCGACGATCACGACCACCGGCCGGTCCTGAGCGACGGCGCCCTTGGTCCAGGTCGGCAGGATCTCCGTCGTCAGGATCTCTTCGTGCTGCCGCTCGGCCAGCACGACCGGAACGACGTCCTCGTCTCTCAACGCAACCCTCCACAGCTGTGTACGCATCTCGTACGCCAAACGTACGCCATTTGTTCGTTCCATGCGGTAGAATCGAAGAATAGGAGGTGCTGCATGTCCGAGTTGTTCGACGCGGTCGACGCACTGGTCGCGTCCCGCGCCACACTCCCGCCGCCGGCGGAACGCAAGCGGCTGCGCGCCGCGCACGGCCTGACGATCGACGAGGTGGCCACCGCACTGAAGGTGCGCCGCGCCACGGTGTCGGGCTGGGAGTCCGGCAAGACCGAGCCCCGCCCGCCTGAGCGGGACGCGTACGCGCGGCTGCTGAAGCAGCTCGCGGAGCTCTACCCCGCGCCACAAAAGCCGGCCGCCCCGGTGCCCGCCACATTCACCGGCGCACCCGACCCGGCAGAAGCGCCGACTCTGTCCACAGGCCCGGCCCCCGAGGCTGCGGCCAAGACTGCAACCGAGAACACCCAGGCCCCCGCCCCGGCCCCCATCGCCGCTGCTCCGGCCGCCGCGTCACGTCCGGCGGTCACCACCAGGCCGTCGTCGACGTCCCGCCGTCCGGGCGCGAAGAAGGCGGCCCCGGCCAGAACCCCGGCGGGCGGCACCGACCCGCGGTTCGAGAACGGTCCGCTGGCGGTCGTCGACGTCGAGGACGGGCAGGTGCTGGCCTACTGCACCGGCGGCCTGGTCCTGGACGTGCCCGCCAAGAGCATCCCGGCCCTGGTGGACTGGACGCTCAAGGAGGCGAAGCTCGGGGCACCGAAGCTGTCCGGGCCGGGCAAGGACGCCGATCCGCTGCTCGTGCTCACCGAGGCCGCGCTGGAGCGCTACGGCCTCCCGGCCACCCTCACGGAGGAGGAGCGGCTCGCCGGGCGGCTCCCGGAGGGCCACAAGGTCATCAAGCAGCTGGTCCGCGCGGAGTGGAAGCTGACGAAGCGCGGGTTCGGCCCGTGGGCGCGGATCTACCGTCCGGCCACCGGCTCGGAGCGGGCCTGCGTCCAGCTGTGCATCCCGTCCTGGCAGGCACTGGACACGCGGCACTGGGGCGAGGCCGGGCAGCTCCCGCCAGCGGAACTCGCCCGCGTCCTGGGCGTGTACGCGTCCCGGGTAATGACGCCGCGCGGATCGACCGCCGTGACCGGCCTGGAGCTGATGACCGCGCTGCACCCGCCGACCCGCGCCACCGCGCCCGACGAGAACGGCAAGCGCACCTCGGAGCACAACCCCGGCTCGCTGGGGAAGGACTCCATCGACCCGATGGACTGGCCGCCGTGCGAGGTCCCCGACGGGCACCCGGTCCTCAAGGACCTGCCCCGGTTCCACGTGCGCGGCCCGGCGGAGAAGCTGTTCGAGGAGGCGTACGACTGGGCGCGGCCGATGACGGACGACGAATGCCTGCGCCGTCACCTGGTCGGCATCGACGTGAACATGGCCTTCGCAGCAGGCGCCAACGGGCTGCCCGTCGGCCTCGGAGCGCCCACGCACGTCACCAACCCCGTCTTCGACCCGAAGGCGCCTGGCAGCTGGCTGGTGGACCTGAGCCACGTCGACCTGTCGAAGGTGAAGGTCGGCAAGGAGTGGGTGGAGCTGGACGGCAGCCTGTTGCCCAGCCCGTTCACACCGAAGGGTGACCGCCCGACCGGCCCGGCCTGGTACGCGACCCCAACGGTGGCGTACGCGGTGGAGCTCGGCTACGAGGTGCGCCCGACCGAGGCGTGGGTGCGGCGCGAGAACGGCCGCTACCTGGACGGCTGGTACAACCGGCTGCGCGACGCCTACCTCGCCACGATGGCCGACCTCGGCGTCGACGCCGACCTGTCACCGGAGGACTTCCTCGCGGCGATGGACGGCTACAAGGGCCGTGACCCGGAGCTCGCGATCGTCGTCTCGGCGGTCAAGGCGACGGTGAAGGGCGGCCTGGGCAAGCTCCGCGAGCGCCCGCGCGGCGAGGGCTGGCGACCGGGCGAGCCGTGGCGGGCGCTGTCCCGCCCGACGTGGCGGCCGGACATCCGCGCGGCGGTCATCTCCCGCACCCGGATCAACCTGCACCGCAAGATCGTCAAGCACGCGGCGTTCACCGGGCAGTACCCGGTCGCGATCCTGTCCGACTGTGTCGTGTACGCGGCCGACGGGCCCTCGCCGCTGGACTTCCTGCCCTACCGGGAGGGCAAGCCGCTGCCCGGCGGCTTCAAGCTCGGCATCAACCCGGGCCTGGTCAAGCACGAAGGCACCCAGAGCGTCCTCTGGGGCGAAGAGGTCCGCGAGCGGTTCAACGCCCCGGAGCTCAACCTCGCCCGGTACATCAAGGACGGCACCGTCATCGACGTCGACAACGGCGAGTAAGGGAGTACGCAGGCGATGAGCATGTTCGGGGACGGCCTGGACAAGGCGGTGCAGAAGGCGTTCACTCGCCCGGCGCCCAAGTCCGCGGGCCCGCAGATGCGGTACATGGTCAAGCAACTCGGTGGCACGAAGGCGGTCGCCGAACTGCTCGGTATGTCCCAGCGGCAGGTGGAGCGGTACGTGGCGGGCAAGGCCAAGAAGCCGCGCGCCGACCTCGCCGCTCGCCTGGAGCGCGAGGTGACGAAGAGGTGGCAGCCGCAGATCCGGGCCAAAGCCCGGCAGAAGGCGGCGACGACCGGCGGCATCGTCATCGACGCCCGCGCCCGCATGGGCTACACCGCGCCGATCGGGTCCACGGACCAGGACCGCATCCGGCACCTGACCGTCGCCCTGCCGCCCGTCTACGCGGCCCGCCTCTTTGAGGCCCAGGAGCAGGGTGCCAGCGACGCCCGCCTCCAGGAGATCGCGGCCGAAGCGCTCAAGGAGGTGTACTTCCAGGACGGCGGCCGCCGCGCCGGAAGCCTGGAAGAGGTCCGGTTCACGGACGTCGAACACCTGGAGTTCGACCTGTAGCAGAGCCGTACCCCGAACAAGAGCGAGCCCGGATGTGACTGAGCGCGCCAGTTGGCGGGCAGGGTAGCGCCCGAGTCGGCGACCCCGGATCGATGAGACGGCGCAGGTCGATGTGGTCTGCCTGGTGCACTACCTCGCCGGGGTGCCGACTGACTAGTGCCGCATCAGGCAAGGTTCGCCCTGCCGTGACGCATCGCTTGGTTGCTGCGGCGGGCGGCATCGAGGTGTTGACCGGACTACCGCACGACACGCCGGACGTGAGCGCATCCCCCGCGTGGCCTAGTCGGTAGACGTTGCGCATCCGAACGACGAAGGAGCGCAACAAAGTTGGACGCAACATCTCGTGACATCCAGTTGATCCGCCTGCCGCGATGGGGGCGGGTAGCCGTGGGAGCCGGGGCGGTGCCCTGGCTGGTCTTCGACGAGAGGGGAAGAGCCGTGGAGCCGATTCGCAGGTTCCTGATCGACTTCGTCGCTCGGGACAACCGGCCGGGCAGCGTCCGCAGCTACGCTTTCGATCTCCTGCGCTGGTGGCGATGGCTTCGGGTGGTCCAGGTCGAATGGGACCGGGCCACGTCCGTCGAGGTGCGCGACTTCGTGCTGTGGCTGCGGGTCACGACGAAACCTCGGACGTCGGCGCGGACGCACTCGGCGGCGACGGCGGGGACGACCAACACGATCACGAAGAAGCCGTACCTGGACGACCTCTATAAGCCGCGCACGATCCGGCACAGCAACGCCGTACTCCGCAGCTTCTACGAATTCTGGATCGAGTCGGGCAGCGGCCCGCTGGTCAATCCGGTGCCGCTGGCCCGGAGCGCGAGGCGCCGCCCACATGCCCATCACAACCCGCTGCCTCCCTACGGCGGCGAGGGCCGGCTGCGCTACAACCCCAAGATCCCGCGCCGGCGTCCTCGGCAGATGCCGGACGAGCGGTGGAACGAGCTGTTTGCGGCCCTGCGGTCCAACCGGGACCGGGCGATCCTCGCGCTCGGTATCAGCAACGCCGCCCGAGCCTCCGAGCTCCTCGGGGTCCGCGGTGTCGATGTCGACTGGGGTGACCAGCTGGTACGCGTCGAACGCAAGGGCTCCCAGGCTGAGCAGTGGCTTCCCTCCAGTCCGGAGTCGTTCGTCTGGCTGCGGCTCTACCAGAGCGAGGGCCCGCCGTTGGACCCGCAGGCCCCGCTGTGGTGGACACTCCGGCGTCGTGACCATGGCGCCGGGCTGGCCTACCAGCCGATGAACTACGAGGCCCTTCGTGCGGTGTTCCGCCGGACCAACGCCCTGCTGGGCACGAACTGGTCGATGCACGATCTGCGGCACACCGCCGCGCTGCGGATGTCCCGGGACAAGCGGCTGTCGCTGCGGGACGTGCAGACCATCCTTGGTCACGCCAACCTGAGCACTACCGCCGACGTGTATCTCGTCGAGGAGGAAGAGCAGGTCATTGCCCGGGTTCAGGAGTACCTCGCCGACCGTGAGGAACGCGCGAAGCACCCCGTGCCGACCGCCGTCGCGACCGGTTACGAGGCAAGCGACCTGGCCGTGCTGTTCGGGGGTGGCCAGGCGTGACGCGACAAGGAAGCCGCCGAGCCAACTCCGTCCGCCGGGCCGGAACCGGCCCCACGCCGGCGAAGCCGTTGTTCATCGAGCACGACCTCAAAGCGGACAGGGAACGTATCGGCCCGCACGACCACCTCACCCGAGGCGAGGTCCTGGCCCTGCTGCCGACCTCGCCGCTCTGGCCGCAGAGAACGTACAGCCGCGGCATGTGGCCCGGAACTATCCGGCTCGCGGGGGCAGCCAAGATCCTCGACTGGCTGCTGACCTTCCCCGAAGACGGGTGGCAGGGACGGTGGCTCGCGGCCGGGGCGGACCAGGGCAAAGAGCTGATCCTGGCCCTCAACGAGGACGATCCGCGCTGCAAGGAGTCCAGGCGCAACGAGCTCATGATGGGCCTCAACAGCCTGCTTATCAGCCGGGTGGTTCTCCCGCGCTACGTCTTCCTGCGCGGCTACAAGGCGATGCGACTCTTCAAGGACGTCCAGCAGATGTTCCCCGCCGGGCAGCTGGACCGAATGCGCGACTTCGGCGCCGAGATCGGCATGACGCCCCGCCACATCGACGAGGGCCTGCGCGTCATCTCCTCGATCATCCTGCACACGGGCCGGGACCTCGCTCAGCTCACCGCCGAGGACGTCTTCTACCTGCGGGCCATCGGACGACGGGAGACCGGTGAGGCATATGTGGGTACCCACAGCGCCTGGGATTTGCTGCGGGGCGCCGGTGTCATCGACTCGAAGGACACCCTCAAAGACGCGCTGCGCCACGGGCAGCGGCCCACCGCCGAGCTGGTCGACGCCTACAACATCCAGTCCACGCAGGTCCGCAACCTGCTCGTCCGTTACCTCGAAGAACGCCGCCCCGGGATCGACTACGGCACCTTCCGAGGACTGGTACGCGAACTGGCCGGCGTGTTCTGGGCGGACATCGAGGCACACTACCCCGGCATCGACAGCCTCCGTCTGCCCGACGATGTCGTCGACGGCTGGAAACAACGCCTGGTCACCTACGTCAACAAGAGCGGAGAGGTCAAAGAGCGCCGCTCACGCATCGACGTCATGATGCGGGTGCGCGGCTTCTACCTCGACATTCAGGAGTGGGCCCACGACGACCCGTTCTGGGTCCAGTGGGCAGTGCCAAGCCCGATCACCCGGGGCGACGGCGCCGGGAACCACAAGATCATCAAACAGACCACATCCCGGATGCACCAGCGAGTCCGTGAGCGGCTGCCCCATCTTCCCGTGCTGCTGGAGACAGCCGAGCGAGTGCACCGAGAGGCCGTCGCTCTGCTGGAGGCCGCCCGCGCCACTCCGTTCAACGAGACCTTCGAGCACGGCGAGACGAGATACCTGCGGGTCCTTCCCAAGGTGAATCAGGTGCCCAGCCGCCTCGACCACGGCTCGCCGCATGTCTACATCAAGGAGGTCGACAGCAGCGAACGAAGGATCAACCAGAGCCTCGTGGAGGATGACGCCTTCTGGGCCTGGGCGATCATCGAGACGCTACGGCACACCGGAGTTCGCGCCGAAGAACTGACCGAGCTCACCCACCTCGCGCTGGTCTCCTACAAACTGCCCGACACCAACGAAGTCGTCCCGCTCCTCCAGATCGTTCCCTCCAAGAGCAACGAGGAACGGCTACTGCTGGTCAGCCCCGAACTGGCCAGCGTCCTGGCCACGATCATCAAGCGTCTGCGCGACGCCAACGGCGGGAAAGTCCCGCTGATCTCCCGCTACGACTCGCACGAGCGCGTCACGGGCCCCCAGCTGCCTCACCTGTTCCAGCGCCGCCCCTACTGGCAGCCGCAGGTCATGAGCGAGGCCGGCATCAAGCGCGCACTTGACCGCACTCTGGAGGCCACCGGACTCCGCGACCAGGCCGGCGAGCCGTTGCGCTACACCCCGCACGACTTCCGCAGGATGTTCGCGACTGAGGCCGTCACCGGCGGCCTACCCGTTCATATCGCGGCCCGAATCCTTGGTCACAAAACACTGACTACCACCCAGGCATACCTCGCCGTCTTCCAGGACGACCTGGTGCGCACCTACCGGGGCTTCCTCGACCGGCGCCGGGCCGAACGTCCCCAGGAGGAATACCGCGAGCCGACTGCGGCGGAGTGGCATGACTTCCAGCAGCACTTCGAGCTCCGCAAGGTGTCCCTCGGCACCTGCGGACGGCCCTACGGGACCCCCTGCAAGCACGAACACGTCCCGTTGACCGAACTAGATTGGGCTCCCTTCGAGGTCAACTCATATTGACGACAAGGGGGTTGTGGCCCCTACTGGCGGGTGGCGGCGACTGCGCGTGTGGTGGTGGATCTGGTTTCATCGCGTGTCGTCGAGTAGGTCGGCCCGTGGAGGTATGGATGCCAGAGCAGAGCACGACGGTCCGGGACGTGGCGGCGTTGAAGGTGGCGAGGGTCGGCCGCGTCGAGAAGAGCGATGACCCGCTGCGGCCGTTCCGGCTTGTAGACGCTGATGGCACTGAGGTGGCGGCGGTCAGTGAGTTCCTGCACCACATGCTCTCCGACGACGCGAGTCCAACGTCGTTGCGGTCCTATGCCTATGAGCTGTTGGCGTGGGTCCGGTTCTTACGCGCCGTGGACGTCCCCTGGCATCTGGCGAGCCGCGTCGAGGCCCGTGACTTCGCGCTGTGGCTGAAGACCACGAAGAAGCCGCCCCGGCGGCGCCGTCCCGACGCACCCGCCCCGGGCTCGGTGAATCCGGTCACGGGGAAAGCCGCGCCCGGCGAGAACTATGCCGCTCGGACCAGGCGGCACGCTCGCGCGGTGATCCGGTCGTTTTACGAGTACCACCGCGAGACCCACGGCCGGCCGCTGATCAACCCGTTCCCGCAGGGAGGGGCTGCCGACGAGGGCAGTCCGAATGCGCATCACAACCCGATGCAGCCGTTCCGGCAGCCCATGCGCCGGGGCACCTATCAGCCCAAGGAGCCCAAGCCGACCCCGAGGATCATTCCTGACCAGGCGTTCAACGACCTGTTCGCCGGGTTGAAGTACAACCGGGACAGGGCTCTGATCGCGTTCTACATCTCCACCGGTGCCCGCGCCTCTGAGCTGCTGGGTGTCCCGCAGGGCCTGGTCTCGCCCGGGGACCAGACGATCGGCGTGGTCCGCAAGGGCAGCCAGGTCCTGCAGCACCTTCCCGCCTCCGCCGACGCGTTCGTATGGCTGCGGCTCTACCAGCAAGACCTGCGCGGCATGATCCCCAAGCACCCGTCGGAGCCGCTGTGGTGGACGCTGCGACGGCCCTTCCGCCCGCTGGAGTACGACGCGGCCCGGATGGTCTTCACCCGTGCCAACCAGCTGCTCGGCGCGAACTGGACCCTGCACGACCTGCGGCACAGCGCGGCCAAGAGGATGGTCCGCGATCCGAACCTGACCCTCGCCGACGTGCAGTGGGTCATGGGGCATGCGCACATCACCACCACGGAAATTTACATCGCTCCCACGCCCGATGAGGTCGTCGCCCACGTCCTGGCCCACCATGAGCGACAGCGCGCCGAGCAGGCCAAGCCGCCGGCCCCGTCGGCGCCGGGTTACCGCACCGAGGTGCTGGCAGCGCTGTTCGGTACCTCGGCTGCGGGCGGCGAAAGCCGGTGAACCCGACCGCGAACGTCGACGTTGCCAGGACCGTCGAGTCACCTGAGGTAGACAAAGCGCTGGAGTGGGAACCGCGAGTCGGCGAAGCGAGCTGGTGGCAGACCCGTCAGAGCCGGGAGAGCCTGGTCGAGCGGCTGCTGGGATTGTTCACCGACCCCGGTGCGGGCCTGACCCGCGACAAGACCCGGCGACGGGGCCTGGGGAAGCTGCTGGACTGGCTCGAAGGCCAGCCCGGAGAGACCTGGCAGGATCGCTGGATGGCCAGCGGGGCGGACGACGCCGGCTTCGAGTGGACCGATCTGCCCCTGCAGGCACGCGGCACGCCCAAGAGCCACTGGCGCGATGAACTGGCCACGGGACTGGTGCTCTTGGTCGCCGGGCAGGCGATCCGCCCCAGCTACCCGTGGTTGCTGCGGCAGCGCGTGACGGTGATGCTCGCCGAGTCCCGGGCCGCCAGCGACCCCGATGCCTTCCAGCGGCTCGAACAGCTGGCTCAGCATGCGACAGCCACAGCGAGGTCCGACGCGCTGAACAAGCTCACCTGGATCGTGATCCGAAAGGGCGGCCTGGTCAGCGACATCACCGTCGGCGACTGCATTGAGCTGACTGCCGCTCTGGAGGAACACCACTTCCGGGGCAGCGCGGGCCGGCCGCTGTTCTACGCCCTGCTCAAGGAGACCGGCGTGCTCCCGGCCAGCGCACCGCTGCGGCTGCGGGCACTTCGCATCGAGGGCCGCCGCAGCGTCGAGCAGATCGTCGACGCGTACGGCATTGAATGCCGGGCCGTCCGTGACCTGCTGGTCGAGTACTTCACCGAGCGGGCTCCCGAGCTCGACCACGTCTCGTTGCGTTCCATCGCCCGCAACCTGTGCCGGCTGTTCTGGCGCGACCTGGAGATCCACCATCCCGGCATCGACTCGCTGCGGCTGACACCTGAGGTCGCGCAGGCGTGGAAGGAACGCCTGGCCTTCATCCGTGACGTCCAGGGCCACCCGGTGCGGCCGCGGGTGAACTTCCGCAGCGAGCTGGTGTTCGTCCGGGCGTTCTACCAGGACATCGCCCGCTGGGCCGCCGACGATCCGGCACGGTGGGCACCCTGGGTCGCGCCGTGTCCGATCAAGGCGAACGAGTGCGCGACGAAGAAGTCCAAGGCCAGGGTCAAGTCCCGGATGGACCAGCGAACCAGGACCCAACTGCCGCTGCTGCCCGCCCTGCTTCGCGCCGTCGACCGGCAGCGCAAGGACACCATGGCCCGCATCACCAAGGCCCGCGCGACACTGACCGGAGATCGGTTCCTCGTCGCCGGAAAGGAGTTTGAGCGCTGCGGGTCCGGTCAGGCCCGCCGCTTCTACGTCACCGAGGTGGCCACCGGCAGGCGGCGGAACCTGACCCACGAGGAGGAGGCGGCGTTCTGGTCCTGGGCGACGGTGGAGGTGCTGCGGCACACCGGCATCCGGATCGAGGAGATGCTGGAGCTCACCCACCACAGCTTCATCGCCTACACCCTGCCCACCACCGGCGAAATGGTGCCGATGCTGCAGGTCGCCCCGTCCAAGACCGATGCGGAGCGCCTGCTGCTGGTCTCCCCGGAACTGGCGGAGGTGCTGACCGCGGTCATCTTCCGGGTCCGGGCCGGGAACGCCGCCCTGCCGCTGGTGTCGGCCTACGACGTTTTCGAGCAGACCTGGAGCCCGCCCATGCCGTTCCTGTTCCAACGACGGTACGGCACCGAGGACCGGCCGCTGACCCGCAGCTACATCCGCGAGTGCCTGGTCGCGACCTCGCAGTCCGCCCAGATCACCGTGGCCCGCGACCCGCTCGAATGGCGCCCCCATGACTTCAGAAGGATCTTCGTGACCGACGCCATCCGATCCGGCCTGCCGCCGCACATCGCGGCGAAGATCTGCGGCCACACCGCTTTGGACACCACCATGGGTTATGCCGCGATCTACCCGGAGGACGTGATCTCCCATCACCGGGCCTTCATTGCCCGCCGCAGAACCGAGCGGCCCAGCGAGGAGTACCGCGAGCTCACCGCCACCGAGTGGGACGAGTTCCTGGCCCACTTCGAACTGCGCAAGGTTGCCTTGGGGACCTGCGGCCGCGACTACGCGACCCCGTGCCAGCATGAAAACGCCTGTGTCAGATGTCCCCTACTGCTCGTCGACCCGGCCCAGATGCCACGCCTCCAGGAGATCCACGCCAACCTCGTCGACCGCCTCCAGGAGGCCAAGGACCAGGGCTGGCTCGGCGAGGTCGCCGCCATCGAGACCACCATGGCCGCCGCCGCGCAGAAGCTGGAGGCCATGCGCGAGCGTGCAGCCCAGCCGTCCACCGTCCACCTCGGCATGCCCAACATCCGCCGGGACGCCGGACGATGCAGCGCCGATTCGGAGGACTGAGCACCGATACGTTCGGGATCTCCAGCGCACAAAATGGAGGACCTCTCATGGGTGCGTGCGGCATGATCGCGAACATGAGCGAACCGGAACTGGACCTGCTCTCACGGCTGTGGGACGAGCACAAGCGCGCGACGTTCCCGCCGCACCTACGCGGCCAGGACATCGAGGGCGAAGACATGGTGATGCTGGACGCGGACATCGCCGGCTGTGTCTCCTCGTCCCTGTCCGGCCCCCTTGATGAGCGGCGCCGCAGCATCTTGCTCCGGTGCCTCGCGGCTCTGGAGAAGGTCGTGCCATCGATCAGCGATGAGGGCGGTGCGGTCGAGTACTACGAGCGCCTGCGCGAGATGGCCGCGCTTGCAACCGAATCCGGGAACGCCAAGGCCCAGTAGCGTCGAGTGATGCGAGGTGCTGGTCGCCGCCAAACAGAAGCTCCCCCGATGCGCGACGTCGCCGCGCGGCACACCACTGCCTACCTCGGCATGCCCGATTTCCGCAGCGTTGTCGCGCGCATCGACTCCGAGCAGCCAAACGAAGGTGCGAAGCAGCAGTCCCGAGGACTACAACGAGGGGATGACCGTCTTTCTCTGTTCCAAGTGCGGCACCGCGATCACGCCGGAGCTGGCCGAGCTGGCCGCCGTCCCCAACGTCTCCGACGACGAACACGACCGGGACAAAGAGACACGCCGGGCCCCCTCCACCCTTCCGCGGGGCCGCTACGCGATCGATCCCGAGCCCTGGGGGCCTCCCTACGTCGTGCAGGACGATCAGGAGGACCCGAAGCCGGCTCAGACCCGAGGGCCGCTGGTCTGCCGTGAGGAGGGCTTCGTTGTCTCGGCGGGCGTCCCGGGCACGGTGCTGATGCACCCGGAGGACGCCCCCGACCTTCAACCGCTGCCCAACTGGGAGAACGGCATCGGCTGCTGCGGGCCGACCGGCAACGAAGGACTCAACCGAGCCTGTCCCTACGGCGCCGCCGTCGCGACGCTCGCGGCGGACTGCTTCGGGCCCTACGAACTGCACCTCGACCCCGTCCGAACCTACGTGTTCTCCCATTAGGCCCGCGTAACGGCCCATCCCGGAGCGCGACACGCCCGGGACGGCCTGTCGCCCGGCTTCTTCACGACTACTTTCCGTCGCGAACGCACTTCGCGGACGAGCTCAGCGTCGAGCTGGACTGGTTCGGATAAGCCTGCATCCGCTGCCCGGTCCTCCAGATCGACCCCCGCCAGCGTGGCCGCATCATCGAGATCATCCAGAACCTCCGCGACCGCATCCGCGAGGCCCGCGGCAACGGCTGGCTCGGAGAAGTCGAGGGTCTCCAGGTCAGCTTCGACGCCGCGATGGCCAAGCTCAACAGCCTCAAGAACACCCCCGCTGACGGACGCCCCCAGCTGGTCGACC
The DNA here is from genome assembly GCF_035994185.1 of Streptomyces sp. NBC_01217. NCBI lineage: Bacteria > Bacillati > Actinomycetota > Actinomycetes > Kitasatosporales > Streptomycetaceae > Streptomyces > Streptomyces sp. NBC_01217. Next base: position 29,142 of record NZ_CP108539.1, on the reverse strand, counting down.
TCGGCATGCCCGTCTTCACCGACTCCGCACCCCCACCTCAACCAGGAACGGGAGAATCCGGGCCCCGGCCGGAGCAGCCCTGACCGAATGCAGGGCGTCCCAAGGCGACGGCTCACTCACGCCGGTTTCGCACCGCAAGCACTGCTCCCGCGAGCCCCGCCACGCCCCCACCGATCATGGGCACGACCTGCGCCGACACCTTGTGGTCCACGGCGTAGAACCCCAGCCAGACGAAGGCCACACCAAACCCCACCACGATCACGTGCTCAAGTAGCCGGAAGCCGTACCCCACCCACTGGTCGAGGCGCTCCCGGTGCAGTTGGCGCTCCACGAGGTCCCGCCGCCAAGCGAGGTGGCTCGGGTCGATCTCCTGCCACTTCCGCGCCTCGTCGGCCTCGGGAAAGGACGGCATCATCCAGGCAGGCGTGTCGGCGGGCGGTGTGTCCTGGTCAGACATCGGTCGTCCCCCTGCCCTCACCCGGGCCCGGCGACGCGGACGCCACCCGCCGGTCGACCGTCAACAGCGCCTCGTTTACGGCTTGTTCGGCGGCGGCGCGGCGCCGGGCCCGCTCTTCGTCGGTCCACCGTGCGGGCGGTGCGAGCGACCGCGCGTAGCACCGCCACACGGGCACCGGCTCCTTCACTCGTGCGCGATGTCGCGTCAGTGCTGCCCGCACCTGTACGGCGAGCACACAGAGACCGAGGGTGAACAGCGCCCAGGGCAGCAGGGAGACGAAGAGGTCTGACACGTTGCCCGCGGCAACGTGGGCCCGCGGCGCTGTCCAGACCAGCACTGCTGCAAGCATCAAGAGGGGCAACAGCAGCAAACTCGCGAGGCCGACCGTGTTCCTACGCGCCGACCAGGGCGTCGCCATACTCGGTGTGGACACCGCGTACGCCTCTTCCTGCGCCCAGTCGAGTACCCGCCGAGCCTGGGCCGCCGTCAGTCGTCGCTCAGGGTCCTTGTCCAGCAGCCCATCGATGAGCCGCCCGAGTTCGCCGATGTGACCGAGGGGTGGCGGCTCCTCGCGCGCCACCGCCGCCAAGGTTCCCCAGACGTCACCCCGCTGGAACGGCGGACGTCCCGTGACGAGCTCGTGGAGTATCGCCCCCAGGGAGAACAGGTCGTTGCTCGGCGCCTGGGGGGCGCCGTGCAGCCGCTCAGGGGCGATGTAGTCCGCGGTGGCGACGATCCACCCGTCGTGCTCGATGGTGTCGGAGTCGTCGTCCCGCGCCATGGCGTCGACGCCCGGCAACAGCATCCATCCCCCCTCGGCCATAAGGACGTTGGCGGGCCGCACATCCCCGTGGACGACTCCGGCCTCGTGCAGCGCGGCCAGCGCGTCAAGCAGCGCCTTCGCCACCTCCCGCACCCGCTCGCCGGACATCCGGCCGTTCTCGGCCAGGTACTCGGCGAGCGACGGACCGGAGACGAACGGCATGACAGACCACACCACTCCGTCCGCCTCCACGAGTTCGTACACGGTGACGAGGTTCGGATGGTCCAGCCGGGCGACCTCACGCGCGAACCGCTCCGCAAGCACCGCCCCCGGGTCCGTCGGCCCCACTGCCTTGACTGCCACCCGGCGGCTCAGGACCTCGTCGTACGCCTCCCACACCCGCCCGTACCCGCCGTGCCCCAGCTGGTTCCCGACGCGATACCGCCCGCCGAGCACCCAACCTGGCCGCCCCATCCCTTGCTCCATGCCTCCCCCGTACCCACCGCCCCGCCATAGAAAGCCCCTCAGCCTTCTAGCCGAGAACGCAGCAGGGAGTGTCACGGCTTGCTGGACTGAATGGAAGGGGCCCACCTTGATCGTTCTCTTAGTCCGGAAAAGGACGGCCAGAATGATCAGGTGGCTGAACGTGTGAAGGTCCGGGAGATTGAGGACGACGAGGGCCGGCGGTTGCTACGGATAATCCGCAGAGGCACCGGTTCGGTGGTGATTTGGCGGCGGGCCCAGATGGTGCTGTTATCCGCGCAGGGCATGGGGGTTGAGGAACATCGGCGTCGGATCGTGCGGCAGCCGTAAGTCGGCGCGATGCCGCAGATGGGTCGCCGTGGACCCCTCCCGGCGGTGGCCGGGACGTTGCCGGGGCCGTCGGCGGCTACCGCTGCACGCGCGCGGCTCGCCTCCGACACCGGCCCCCCTCCAGCGCCCTGTGGGACACCGACGCCTCCGAGCGCGGGAACGGCTCGGCCGGCATGGCGGCAGACCTCGCAGCTCTGGACTGGGCCGTCCTCGAAGTCGACGCCCTGACGTGGAAGTTCATCGAGGATCGCGACGCGGCGGAAGTCCGTTCCGAGTTCAGTGTGTACGGAGTCGACGCCGTCCGCATGGAGATCCACGCCACCAGATACAAACTCCTCGCCAACACCTGATCCGCTTACTCGCCCACGAGACGGTCCGTGCCGATCCACGGGGACGGGCCGTCACCTTTCGAGCGGCCACCAGCGGCGGCACCAACTTCATTGATCAGCTTCGACGGCGTGAAGCAGGCACGCTAAATCGGTACGTTCCGGCTGCCAGGTCCGCGTACCTTGCCGTCATGTCTTCCGATCCATGGGACGACTTGGCCACCGCCCTTCTCGCGGTGCACGAGCCGTTCGCGCACGACTTCGCTACCCACCACGGCTTCCTCCCCGGCTCCCCCGCGGCCCTGGAGGTAGCAAGCGAGCCGTACACCGATGATTGGGCCGCAAAACCATCGCGCAACGCCAACATCACGGGAGCGCACCTAGCCAACCTGGCCATGGATCATCTAGCGGGCCTGGCCATCCTGCTGCGCACACAGAACCCTGTCTCCGTCTACGGGCCCTCATCAGTAGCGCGCAGCACGATCGAAATCGCCGCCCGGTGCTACTACCTGCTTGAACCCGGCGTATCGCCTCTCGAACGCATTCGGCGCCAACAGAGCGACCGCCTGGTGGCGCTGTGGGAAAGGCAGCGCCTTGTCGAAATAGTGCGGGGAGAGGGCTTCGCCGAGGCTCAGGTAGCCCTCGACCACCTCGATTCCCAGATCAAGAGCGTCGTCGACTCTGCCCGCCGCCACGGCCTGACCCTGCGGAACCTCAGGGACAGGAAGCGTGCCCCTTTCATAGCCGGGCCCGAGGCCACGAAGCCGGTAGGCGCAACTGATCTGGTTGAAGCTCTCGTCGGTCAGGGAAACGGCCTGGGCGCCTTCTCGTACCAGACGATGAGCGCCGTCGGTCACGGCCGGGAACACGGCATGATGCAGTTCTTCACCCATCGCGGCGCACTCCTTGACCACACACACGGCGATGCCTTCGGGACAATCGAAGCCACGCCGCAGCAGACGGCACAGAACCTTGCTGGAGTACCCATAGCTGTGGTTGGGATGCTGAGCCGTCTCTACGCCCATTTCGGGTGGCCGAACGGGAACGCAGGACCTGCCGCCAATCGCTTGCTGCTGGTCTGGGGTCGGGTCGCCGGGATTCCGATCACGGCTTAGGACCCCGCAGGACTACTAGGACTGCGGGGGCGTTGACGGCGGCTCAGCCCGCGCTGCCTCACGCTGGACACGCTGCTCCCGGCGATACTCCTCTTCGGCCTCGTCGGCGTGCTGCCACTCCTCGCGCTTCAGTTCCAAGGAGGATCGGGCTTCCTTGAAAGCGAAGCTCGGTTCCGGTAGTCGCTCCTCCCGCTGCCACGCGCCCACGCAGGCCACGGCGTGGCTGATCACGCCGCTCAGCACCCAGGACCGAGACCGCCCGTAGTAGGCGTACTCAAGCCCGGACTGCCACGCGTCCAGCAACTCCATGGCCTCGTGCAGCAGGGCGCGTAGGTCCTCGTTGCGGATTGCCTCAACGGCGATGCGCGCCGGACCGATGATGTCGTCCAGCTCCTGGTCCCATGCCTGCCGGACGGCTGCGAGTTGTTCCAACTGCTCGCGGTCCAAGCCGCGTTCTCGGGCCTGGGGTACATGTCGTACGTGCCGCTGGAGCTGGCCGAACGTGTCGGCGAGCGCGGCCACGGCGGCGTCCTGCTTGGCCTCTAGGCGGGCCTGCTTGGCGTCCTCCAGTGCCTTGGCCTGTGCCTTGTGTGTGCCGAAGTATGAGGCCGCCGCACCGACCAGGGCGCCGACGAGTCCCGAAACGGGTGAGAGCCAGTCCATGGACGCCAGTCTGCTGGATGGTCAACATGCCCGGCCCTCCTATCTCATAGGGGGGCGCAATATCTGCGGTAGACGGTCAGCCAGCTCGCCGCGCTGCTACATGTGCACCAGGCGTTACGTAGCGGAAGGCGTGCGCAGTGGTGTGCGGCCAACCTCGATGGCTTCTGCCGCCTCCTCCTCGTCGTAATGGCTTCCTGATACATCGTCGGACAGATGACCACTCCTATCCGGCCTAGGTCCGGCAAGGCACTGGTCTTGTATCTGGGCAAGCCGTACCGTCCACGGCGTGGCGAGAACGTTGCGGATGGCAGTCGCACAAAGCACGGTGCCGGAGGATCCCACCGACCGGGGAGCGCTGCGGGCGGCCGGGCTGGAGATCCGGGCCCTGATGGTCGAGGCCGCCGGGGCGGGTGCGCGGCTGGTGCAGTTCCCGGAAGGGGCAATCACTTATCCCAGCAAGCACGTGGTGGCGGCCGGGCCGGCCGGTGCTCTGGTCCCGGCCGACTGGAGTCGTGCCGCGTGGGACGTCCTGCGCGAGGAAGCGGAGTCGATCACCGCGCTCGCCGGGGAACTCGGCCTGTGGACGGTGTTCGGATCGATCCACCCGCTCACACAGCCCAACCGGCCGCACAACAGCCTCTACGTCGTCTCCGACCACGGCCAGCTGGTCGCACGGTATGACAAGCGATTTCTCTCGCACACCGAGGTCTCCTTCCTGTACTCCCCGGGGCAACAGCCGCTTGTCGTCGAGGTGGACGGCATCCGGTTCGGCTTCGCACTGTGCATCGAGGCCAATTTCCCGGAGGTGTTCGCCGAGTACGAGCGCCTGGACGTCGATTGCGTCTTGCTATCGGTGATGGTGGACGACGCGCCCCGGGCAGTCGTCGCCCAGGCGTACGGGACGCTCTACAACTACTGGCTTGGCTACTCCGTCCCGTCGCAGTTCAGCGCCACAGTGCCGTCCGGGATCGTGGCACCCGGTGGGCGGTGGCTGGCGCGCTGTCTTCCGGACGGACGTTCCGCCCTGGCGATCGCGAACATCGACCTCGACTCGAAGGACGAGGACATCAACATGGCCCTTCGCTACGCCCGCCCGTGGCGCCGCTTGGCCCGAGCCAGTCTCTACGATGAGCAGATCCCGGTTGGCGACCCCCGCAGCGACACCAGCACAACCTTCTGAGACCGCTGGTTCAAAAGGCTATGCGTGATCGAGCACCGCAGCCGTCAGGTATCCCGCTGATTCAGCGACAGCTACGGTGCTGACACGACCGAGAAACCGCAGATCGCGTGGTGCTGTTGACGACAACAAGCATGCTGAGTCACACGGACCATCGGTCCGGGCTCGCTTCGTTTCCCGCTGTCACGCAGGGGACGGCGTGTCCGATGCCGCACGCGGGGCCGGCACCACGGCGTTCGACTGCGCGGTCGCGAGCGCCTGGTCGACGAACTCCCGCACAAGCATCGCGGCCTCCACCATCGTGACCGTCTTCGTCCATCCTGCGTCGTGCCACCAGCAGGACAGCTCGAAGCGGTACGCGCCGTGGCCGCGTTCGACGTCCTCGACCCACGGCTCACGCCTGCAGCGGCGGGAGCGGATGACGTGGCGCTCGGTCGCCTCCACATGCATCCGGGCGAGGGCGGCGTGGTACCGGGCGGGCAGGGTGCGCCGCTCCAGGCAGCCGCGGCACTCCAGCAGGTGCAGCGCGGAACCCTCCTTGTCCCGCAGGAAGGAGTGCGCGGAGCTCTTCCCCTCGTAGGTGTTGCAGCTGCCGCACAACGGGCCGCGCACGTATCCGTGATCGTGGCAGTGATCCCAGACCGACGCCCGGCTCTCCGCGCACATGCGGCACAGATAGCCGTCGGCGCGGGTGCTGCGCGTGCGGGCCGACTCGTAGAGCACGCCGCGCAGGTGACCGGTGTACCGCTGGAACGTGGATCCCGAGCAGGGCGGGCACAGGGTGACGTAGCCGAGCGGGCTCGGTGTGCGCCAAGCGCCCCACCGGGGACCCTGGGCGCGGCAGCGGCTACAGATCCGGGCCCGGCCTACGAGCTCCTCTGTCACCTGTTCCCAGCGGGCGAGAAGGTCGGCGTAGGTCCTCGGCAGGAAGAGGCCGCTGTCCGAGCGGGTCATCAGCTCCAGCGGCCTGGTGTTGCCGATGCTCCGCCGGCTCCCACTGGACGCTGCAATGAACTCCTCCCAGGTCAGTTCACCCGGCATCCCGCCGACGCCGATGCGCTGCCAGCTGTCGTCCCGCTCTTCGTACGGCCGTTCCAGCTGGTGCTTGTGCCGGGCGTGCCAGTACATCCAGGAGGCGATCCGCTCCCGCCAGTCGGCCCGGCCCCGTTCCTCCGGGTCCTGGTCGTCGCGCTCGCGGTAGGGCGGTACCTGGACCTCGACTACGTCGTCAGGGTCCAGGCGGAAGTCGGCGAACACTTGGGCGGCGCGGCGGATGTCGCGTTCGTCGTAGGTCCACCTCGACTTGTACTTGTAGCAGCGGACCGCGATGTCGCCGAGGACGACGTGGCCGTGCTGGCGCAGCCGCACCATACTCACGAGGTCGTCCAGATCGAGTGGGACGGCGGATCCGGCGGAGATCTCCGCGAAGTACGTGCGGGCGAGCCTGGGGCTGATCTGGGCCATGCCCGGATAGTGACAGCGGGCTCTGACAACACCGACTCAGCCCCCGCACACGTGCACGGATCGCCGTACGGCCGTCCGGATACGGGTAAGCCGACGCTTCAGGCGCTCTGGCCGACCCGGCTGATTCGGTGCTGTGTGTAGAGGAAGAGGCGGTCGACGTGCTGGCGGAACAGCTCGGGGTTCGCGCAGCACACCGCGGCCAGAGAGAGATCCCCGCCCTTGGTGGTCGCGTAGCGCCCCTGGTCGCCCCTCGGGTCGCGGGCGTACAGGTCCCGGATGAACTCGACGACCAGGTGCCGGTCGTCGTCCCCGGCGGATAGGTCATCGCCGCTCTCCTGCAGCCGCTTCAACAGCTTGCCGAGGTCGTGGCCGTCCTTCTGTCCTGGCCCGACGAACGCCTTCAGTGAAAGCTCGGCCAGCTGCCGGGCGAGGAAGAAGGCCGGTTGCGGGACCCCCGCGTCAATCAACGCGATGGCGCCTTCGTAGAACTCGCCGATCGTCTCCTCGGACGCGTTCGCGCAGTGCGTGCGGGACAGACACAGCGCGTCGGGCCACTCGTGGTCCGTGTCCATGTCGCCGAACGGGCTCACATAGGTCATGCCGGGCATTGTGCACCGGCGGCCCGCCCGGAGGAGGCCGGATTTCCCTGCTCGGGTGACCGCTGTCGCAGACCTCACACGCCATCGGCGCCGAGGGGCGTCCTGGCCCCTGGTTGTGGTGTTTCCGGACGTTGGTTCCACGGCGTCTTCGAACGTCAGCTGCTGCGGGAGGATCTTGATGTTGACGTGGACCAGGTCGCCGACCCGGTCGTGTTCGTAGCGGATGACCTCGCACATCTGCTCGCCCGTGGGCGGATCGAGGTCCCGCAGTCGGTTGAGGCCTCGGCGCACCAGGACCCGGTGCACGGGACTGAGGCACGACGTCCTGGGCCTGTACGCCACCGGCCACACCACCACCGGCACGCCGATGGATGCCTGGAACTGGCCTGGGCTGGAAGTGGGTTTCGGCGAGACGGGTGCGTCGGGCCCGCATGCGGCGCTACCGTCCCCATCAACACCGCGATGAGGGGGAGGTCGGGATGCTCGACCAGGCATTGATCGCGCTGGCCGCGTCCGGTGGCACGGCGCTGGTGGGAGCGGCGGGGACGGACGCATGGAGGGGGCTGCGGCAGGCGGTGGCGCGCTGGTTCGGCCGGGGCGATGCGCGGCGTGAGCAGGCCGAGCTGGAGCGCCTGGACCAGATCGCGGCCGCCGTGCAGGCCACCGACCCAGCGGAGGAGGAGCAGGCACGCAGTCGGCAGGAGGGCGTCTGGCAGACCCGCATCGAGACGTTGCTGGAAAGCCTGGACGGTGCCGAGCGGGAGGGTGCGGCCGAGCAACTGCGCAGCCTGCTCGCACAGCACTCCCCGCAGGGCGGTGTGGCCGCCGGACCGGGCGGGCTGGCCGCGACCACGGTAGACATCCATGCCGAGCAGGGCTCGATCGCGGCTGGTGTGATCCACGGAGGGGCGCAGATCGGCACCCCTCCCATGCCGGCTCCGCCCCAGGGCTGAGCGGACCGGCCACCGCAAGCCCACCCGAAGTCCCGCACCACCCCGTCGGCGACGGCACCGGGGGCATCACCGCGACCGGCGGCGGCATCGCCGCCGGCACAGTCACCGGGGGAATCCACCAGCATCGGCATGCTGCCCCGCGCGTGCCCGCGGAGTGGCCGCACCAGGTTGGCGTCCTCCCCTCCCGGGCGCAGTCCTTCCAGCACCGGGTTGAGGCGGACCGGCTGCGGGCGGCGGTCGACGACGGAGGCGCCGCAGTCCTGCGCCAGGTGCTGGCCGGGATGGGTGGGGTGGGCAAGACCCAGCTCGCCGCGGACTACGCCCACACCGCCTGGGACGCCGGCGGCCTGGACGTCCTGGTCTGGGTCACCGCCAGTGCCCGCTCCCCGGTGGTGGCCGGATACGCGCAGGCCGGCATCGAGCTGTGCCGGGCCGACCCCGACGATCCGGAACAGGCGGCCCGCTCCTTCCTGGCCTGGCTGACCCCGAAGGTCGGGCAGCGGCCGTGCCGGTGGCTGATCGTCCTGGACGACGTCGCCGACCCCGACGACCTGGTCGTCAACTCCGACGACCCCGACAATCGGTACAGCCTGTGGCCGCCTGCCAGCCCGTACGGCCGGACCCTGGTCACCACCCGCCGCCGCGACGCCGCCCTGACCGGGGAAGGCCGCCGCCTGGTCGAGGTCGGCCTGTTCACCGAGGCCGAAGCGGCCGCCTACCTCACCACGTCCCTGGCCGCCCACGGCCGAGTCGAGCCCGCCGGCCAGCTCACCGCCCTGGCCGCCGATCTCGGCCACCTGGCCCTGGCGTTGGCCCAGGCCGCCGCCCACCTCATCGACTCCGGCGAGACCGTGGCCGCCTACCGCGACCTGCTGGCCGACCGCGCCACCACACTCGCCGACCTCGCGCCCGACGCGCTGCCCGACGAGCAGGCCCACTCCCTCGCCGCCGCCTGGTCCCTGTCCCTCGACCGCGCCGACCGGCTGCCCCCCGCAGGACTGGCCCGACCCATGCTCCAGCTGACCGCCCTGCTCGATGCCAACGGCATTCCCGAGGAGGTGCTGACCAGCGAGGTGGCCCGCGCGCACCTCGCCGCGCACCGCACCGCAACCAGCCAGCGCCCCGCCGAGGACCGGGCCCCCGTCTCCCGCCGGGACGCGGTGCGCACGCTGCGTGCCCTGGACCGGCTCAGCCTCATCGACCACACCCCCAACGCCCCCCACCAGGCCGCACGCGTCCACCAGCTCATCCAGCGCGCTACCCGCGACACCCTCCCCCTCGATCAGCGAGACCAGTACGCTCGCACCGCCGCCGACGCCCTCATGGCTGCCTGGCCCGAAATCGAACGCGACACCAACCTCGCACAGGTCCTGCGCGCCAACGCACAAGCCCTCACCCGTCACGCCGATCACGCCTTGTACCTGACCGACGCCCACCCCGTGCTCTTCCGCACCGGTCTAAGCCTCGGCAAGAGCGGCCAGGTCACCGCAGCCGCCGACCACTACCAAAACCTCGCCGACACCGCTGGCCAACGCCTCGGCCCGGACCATCCCGGTACCCTTACCGCCCGGGACAGCCTCGCCCGATGGCGGGGTGAGTCGGGGGATGCGGCCGGGGCCGTCGCTGCCCTTGAGCAGTTGGTGATCGACCGGCTGCGGGTGCAGGGCCCGGACCACCCCGACACCCGCGAAACCCGGAACCTCCTCTTCTGGTGGCGGGGAGTGTCGGGGGATGCAGCCGGGGCCGCCGCCGCATTCGAACAGCTGCTCGCCGACCGGGTCCGGGTGCTGGGCCCGGACCACCCTCACACCCTCACCGCCCGGATGCATCTCGCCCAGTGGCGGGGTGAGTCGGGGGATGCGGCCGGCGCCACGGCTGCCCTCGAGGGGCTGCTGGAGGACTACCTGCGGGTACAGGGCCCAGACCACCCCCACACCCTGAACACCCGGTACACCCTCGCCCGATGGCGGGGTGAGTCGGGGGATGCGGCCGGCGCCGCCAACGCATTCGAACAGCTGCTGGCCGACCACGTCCGGGTGCTGGGCCCAGACCACCCCGATACCCTTAACACCCGGTACAGCCTGGCCTACTGGCGGGGTGAGTCGGGGGATGCGGCCGGTGCCGCGGCCGCCTACGCCGAGCTGCTGCCGGACATGGTGCGGGTGCTGGGCCAAGTCCACCCCGACACTCTGACCACCCGCAGCCACCTGGCCTACTGGCGGGGTGAGTCGGGGGATGCGGCCGGTGCCGCGGCCGCCTACGCCGAGCTGCTGCCGGACATGGTGCGGGTGCTAGGCCAAGTCCACCCCGACACCCTGACCACGCGCGAGCAGCTCACCGGATGGCAGGAAACGGCGGGACACTCGACTGTTGATTAATCGACCGATTGATGAGCAAAATCGATAACCGGCGGCGCGCGGCCGGATCGGTACCGGATCATGCCCATAAAACGGTGTTAGAAAGTCGATGTGCTCAAGAACTTGAGGAGCACCGTTTTCTGTACGGTCTGGCGGGTGCAGCCACCCCAGGATGACGACACCGCCGATCTCCTCGCCCCCGTTCCGGCCGTACGGACCGGCGGCCTTGTGGGATACGCACGCGTGTCCACCAAGGGGCAACTGCTCGATCGGCAGATCCACGCACTCACCGAAGCAGGATGCATCCGGTCACCGTGGCCAACTCCCACCGCCGCAACCACATCGTCCAGACCCGGGCTCTGCACGCCTACCTTCGCTGGCGCAACAGGAATGCCCGGCACCCCGACGTCCTCGCCGCCCAGCGGAAGGAGCGTGCTCGCATTCGCAGCGAGAAGCGCCTGCGCTGGGGCGGACGACCAACGAAAGTCGCGTGACCTCGATCAGGGCACCGGCAACACTGGCGCCATGACCGGTGATCGCAAGGCTCTGCAGGCCAGCTGGAATCAGACCCGTGACCACCTCGACGCTGCCCGAGCCCACCTCACACGCCTGCCGGACATCGATCTCTCAGCGACACTGGAGTTCCTGGAGCACAACGAGCTGGGACAGGCATCCGGAGCAGTCCGTATGGCCGTCCTACGTCAGGCCGGTCTGGGGGTTGCAGATCTGGCAGGCCTCGATGTCCGGCTCGGCCAGGGCGATGATCGCTTCTTCGCGGTTGATGAACCCCATGTCCGCGCACAGGGTGCACCCGCCGCGGTGCAGCACCGCCGTGTCACCGGTCCGCTTCGGCTGGATCTTCCAGGACTGCTCCGCCCGCTCCCGGCGACGCTGCTCCTGCTGCTCCTGGATCTCCAGCTCCCGGATCCGATTGCGGGTCTGGCGCAGCGAGTACTCCAGCCATTCAGCCAAGGCCCGGTTCTTGTCCAGGTCGGATATGGAGCCGGACACGGCTAAGCTGCCTCGTCCCCGGCTTCGTGGGCGTGCTTGAGTGTCATTCGCGCCGTCACCACACCACTGTCGAGCGTCGACCAGTATGGGTGCGTCGACACCACGGTGCTCAGCCGGAGCAGCTCCGCCTGATACCGGGCCACCTCCGCGGCCTGTTCGGCGGAGTAGCCGGGGCTGTCCGGCTTCCCGGACCGGTAGGTGCTGTGGAGCTGCTTGTCGGCCTCCCACCCGGGCATCGGCGCAGCCGACCACGGGAGCGTGGCGGCGTACTGCTCGTATGCGGCGCGGGTCTCGTGCAGCGCGAGCTGGGCATCGCGCAGATCCTGGGGAAAGTCGTACGTGGACACACGGGAATGCTACGTCTGTTCGAATATGGGATGCGAGCGGCCGCCTTGTTTCCGGCGTGGCGCGCCCGGCAGGCCGGGGCGGAGCGGAAGCGGTGGGCTTCCGGCTCCGATGAGATCTTGCAGAGATAGTTACAGGGAACCGAGTGCGACATGCAGAGTTAGTTACATCAAGGCGTAACTAACTCTGCCAAAGATGCGAATGATTGTGTAACTATGGCTGCATGGATCGTGGGGAGCAGCTCAGGCGCATCGCCGAATACGCTGCGGACCAATGGGGTCTGATCACCGCTGCCCAGGCGAAGCGGATCGGTCTGAATGCCGTACAGCTCCTGCGTCTGGCCGAGGCCGGACTGCTCGAGAACGTCGGCAGGGGTGTCTACCTCCTGCAAGCGGCCGGATTCCCCCCGCACCTTGAGATCAAGGTGGCCTGGCTGCGCCTGCAACCCGCTGTCTTCGCCTCGGAACGATCTCTGGGAGGTGAGGATTCCGGTGTCGTTTCCCATGCCTCCGCATGCCAGCTGCACGGTCTGGGAGATATCCCGGCCCCGAAGGCCGAGATCAGCGTGCCCCGACGCCGCACGACCACTGACCCCTTTGTCCGCCTGCGTACAGCGCAGCTAGAGTCGGCCGACATCACGCTCGTTCAGGGGCTGCCGGTCACCACCGCCCGGCGCACCATCCTCGATCTGCTCCGTAGCAAGACTGACGGCGGTCACGTCGGCGGCGTCATCGCCGACGCGGAACGTCTCGACCTCGTCGCGATCGAAGACCTGCAGGAAGCTGTCCGGCCTTTCACCCGCGCCTATGGCCTCCCCACCCGGGCTACAGGCGGCGAACTCATCGAGCACCTGGTCAGCCAGGCCGGCGCACGCCTGCGATCCCAGGAAGTCGCCAGAGCCAGCGAGGAAGGGTTCACCACCGCCATCGAGCTGATGGCCCAGAGCGCCGCCGGACCGGATCTAACTGCCGACCAGGCGATTCGGCAGGCCGTTCAGCGGGTCCTCCATGAGCAGGTGGTGGTGCCGAATGCTGGCCTGGAGGAGGCTCTGCGGCGGATCCGTGAGCAGGTGGTGGTGCCGAATGCTGGCCTGGAGGAGGCTCTGCGGCGGATCCGTGAGCAGATCGCGGCGCCCCAGCCGTCTTCCTGGCGCGCCATCGAGCGGCTGAACGCCCCCAATGCCGCGGCCGCTAGGGTTCGCCAGGCAATCGAGCAGGCACGTGCGTCGAACGATCGTGCAGCCCGAGAGAGCCCGCCAGACCAACCAGCTCAGGGCGCTTCCGAAGATGTTCAAAAAGGCATGAGCGGCAAACAGGACTCCGCGTAGGATCAGTTGTTCCAACTGACTTCTGGGGGCAGTCCACTTGGGGAAAACCTACGCCAGTGCTACGGCCTTCAGAGCTGCTCTGAATCAGTCGGCACGAAAGATGTCCAAGCAGACGGGCATGAGCGTGGGCGACCTCATGAAGATCTTCTACTTCAACCGGCTTGCCGCCCGCGTCTTCAGCAAGGACCCGGGCGGCTGGCTCATCAAGGGCGGCCAGGCCCTCCTCGTCCGCTATCGAGGTGCGGCCCGCCTCAGCCAGGACATCGACCTCCAGAGCACCGCCCTTGACCTCACCGCTGACGAAGTCCGGCAGCTGGTCATCGACGCTGCCACCTTCGACCTCAACGACTTCCTTCGCTACGCACCCACCAAGTACACCGACGCCACCGAAGAGGGGCGGGGCGGAGCTCAATACTTCAAGGTGTACCTCGGTACCGCCGAGGTAGCGACCATCAAGGTCGACCTCGTCGTCGGACGCCCGCTCACCGGCGACCCCGAGGTCCGCACCCTCAAGTCCGCTGTCGATCTGGAATGGCCCGTCGACTGGCCCGAGGTCCGCCTGTATCCGGTCGTCGACCACGTCGCCGACAAGATCTGCGCCATGTACGAACGGCACGGTGACAACGGCCAGCACGGATCCAGCCGCTACCGCGACCTTGCGGACCTTCTCCTCATCAGCCAGCAAGAAGCTGTCCCAGGTCAAGCCGCGCTCCGGGCGCTGGACCGCGAGGCCGAACGACGCCGCGCCAGCGGCACACACCTGGCCCTGCCCGATGCCTTCCAGACCCCCGGACCTGACTGGCACGAGGGCTACCCAGGACAGGCCAAGTTGGTAGTGGGACTGAACGGCTGTGCGACCTTTCCCGAAGCGGCCGAGGTCGCATCCGTTTTCGTCAACCCTCTTCTGAGCGGCACTGCTCAGGGCACTTGGAATCCCAATAGCGAGGCCTGGCTGTAGAGCCCGCTCTCAACAGCGGTAGGCGACGACCAGGGCAACGAGTGCTCCGGCCCCGGTGACCACCCCGAAGGAGAGCTTCACCAGGTCGAAGAGTGTCTTCGCGTCGAGCTTCGCGGTGCTACTCGGAGGGTGGGCCTGGAGGGCGCACCACCATGCGCTGCGGGGCTCCTCGTGCCGGACCCGGTTCGTCCGTACGGTGGTCCGGGGCCCGCTCTTGTGCCGCCCGCCGCCGCACCGCCACCGGACTCCTCTGCGCGGCCTCTGCTACGGCTTCGGCACCGGCGCCGGCGGCCTCACCGTCGTATGGATCCAGCAGCACCTCTGAGAAGGAAGACAGAAGCCGCAGGGAGTACTGAAGATGCGGTGAGCCTGCCCCCTGTACCGGCCCACCGACGACACCCCAGCCCAGACGGCGGGGCCACTCAGCGATCGGGACCGAGCAGCCAGATAGAACCGTCGACCACGTGTGGTTCCATTTCACGGACATCGAGCCCCTCGAGTTCGACCTGTAGACGCACCTGAACAGCCCGCGGGCCCGGACCAATTGGTTCGGGCCCGCTCGTGTTCCAAAGACGCTGTACAACACGCCCTGTCTCCGTGTTGCCTTAGCCAGTGAACGGGGCGCGACCGCGCCGCGTGGAAGGACGAACCCTTGAACGACCTGACGGCCAAGCTCTCCCAGGAGCAGACGACGCTCCTGAGCACCATGGCGCAGCAGTACCTCATGGAAGACGTGTGGCCCGTCTGGTCCTTCACCGTCGACACCCTGGACAACTACGGCCTCGACGCGGGGACGCTGATCCGCTCTCTGCCCCGCGTCGGGTCCCCCGGCCACTTCGGGCCCTCCTACGGGCTCACCTCGCATAACGGTTCCTACATCGCCGATGAGGACCGCCCGGCGCTCACCATTGCGGCCTGCCTGCACCTGCCCGAACTCGAGCCGTATGTGGGCGACCCCTTCCTGCGGGTCCTCCACACGTTGATCGGAATGCAGCGCAGCGCATCCATCTCGACGCAGGAAGCCACCAGGCCGCGGTTCACCCTCGCCGACATCGAGCGGGAACTCCCAGGGCTCCCCAAGCGCTTCGTGGCCAGGCTCCCGGGCGTCCTGGCGCTGGAACCGGCGACGTGGGGCGGCTCCAGTGGCGGCGCCGCGGCGGAAGGCACCTGGTGGCGTGAGCTGCGCCGGGAGATCCGCCAGTACAAGGAGGCCAAGACCCTCCACACTTACGTCCAGACCACCGCCCGCCTCATCACCGCTCAGGCGAGCGAAATCCCGGGCGCTGCCCCCGTCATGCCGGCCCCGGCGACAAGCGCCGCCCCAGGCCCCTACGTCGACGAAGCTCTGATCGCCGCCCTGGAAGCCAAGGACACCACTCTCCAGCGCGACAAGCTGCTCGCCCTGGTGGGCGAGCTCAATGCCAACCACGCCGATCGGCACACCTACGCCTGCCAGATGCTGCTGCGCGCCATCCTCGACCATGTCCCGCCCGCCTTCGGGCACCGCACGTTCGACCAGGTGGTAGCCAACGTGCCATTCGGCCAGACCGACAAGGCATACATCAAGAAGCTCACCGCCTTCCGCAACAGCGGCGATGACGCCCTGCACCGACCGATGAGCACCAAGCCCAGCCGCCTCAACATGGACGACCTGCCGCCTCGCACGTACATCAACGTGCTGCTTCAAGGCGTACTGGACAGCCTTCCCCCGGTTCCGCAGCCCACGTCCCACGTTGGCGGCGCATGACCCGAGCGCATGGGCCCGGACCACCTGGGCTGGACCGGGCCCCGGCATGCTGCGCGTGACAGAGGCAGAGAAGGAGAGAGCGTGTCCAAGTACGACGAAAAGGCCGCCGGGGAATCGCTCAGGAAGGCCGTGGAGCAGCTGAGCGGCGACGGGGTGGGCGATGGCGCCCAGGCCGCCCAGGCGGCCGTGCAAGCGCTGCACGGGCAGGAGTGGACGCCCGGGCAGGAGACGCAGATCCAGGCCATGGTGGGCCAGATCCGCAAGGTGCGGGACTTGAGCCGGCCGGGCGGGGGCGGGTGGCGTCGACGGCGGGCGTGGCGGGCGCAAGGGCGCCTGGACCTGATGATGACCGGCGGCCCGGAGCTCGTGAACGAGGCGGAACTGCGGCACTGGAAGAACCAGATGACGGTGCAGGTGCTGCTGGAATTCGCCGGCAGCGCGATGAAGCCGGCCGACACCACGAAGGCGCTCATCCGGATGGAGGCGCTGCGCGCCGCGACTTGGGAGGACTTGCAGCAGGCCAAGAAGGCGCTGGCTGAGCGGCAGGCTTCCGCCGGCTGACTCGGTGGCGTGTGGCAGAGGGCCGAACCGTCCTCAGACTCACTCCGGGACGACTGCCGGTCACACAGCCGGCGGGGGCGCGACCGGGCCGGCTTGTTCGGCAGGCTGGTCCAGCTGCTGCTCACGACGCCGTTGCTCGTTACGAAGTGCCTCGACGCGCTGGGTGAACTTGGCGAGGGCCTCGCCCTCTTGCTCCTCGGTGAACTGGCTGTAGTCACCGATGCCAAGCATCACGGCATTCAGCTCCTCCTCGATGGCGTCAGCTGTCTGCCGCAGGAAGTAGCTGCGCTCCCGGTACTTGTAGTAGCCCGTGAACGCGGACGCGAGGGTGATGCTGAACCCCAGAACCACGACGGACAGAGTCTGCCAGTTCCAGTCCTGCTGGCTGAGGGCGGCGATCGTAGTCACCGCGGTCGATCCGATCATGATCAGGGACTGCAAGCTGTTATGGACGCGGCGGTAGTGGCGGCTCTCCCGTCCGTACTGGGCAATGACCTCGGCCGTGTCCTCGCGGTACATGCTGCGACGCTCCGTCAGCGGTGGATGTGCCCGCAGGCCCTCCCTGCGTAGTTCTTCGCGCTTGGTAGCGAGGCTGTCCCGTAGTCGCGCCAGGCTGTGCTCGTAGCGGTCCGGTGGTATGTGCTGCACAGCGCGAAAACCGAGCGGATCAGCCCGGATGAGGTGATCCATACAGATCACTGCGAGCGTGAGGCCGCCGACGACCAGCGCAGTGACGAGGAAACCTCTGCCGGCCACAAGCGCGGCATGGACATCGGCGAACACGACGTTCCACGCGATGAGCGAGGGGATGCTCGCCAGGGTGACGAGCAGAGACGTGGCCAGAAGACGAGCACGTCTCCGCTTCCAGGCAACCTCTCGCTCCAGCTCCTGAACCGCCGTTCGTAACTCGTCGATCTCAGGCACCAACGCTCGCCCCCATGGTCAACTCAGCACACGTGTGACGTTGCCCGGTAGTTGGCCAGCGTGCATGGAAGAGCATGAGGTCAGCGCTTGATGTTGCGCCGTAATTGGCCACGACGTTGAGCGATTGATGGCCACTCGGGGTCGTGGGGTGGGGCCGTTCAGGGGCTCGCGACCGGCGAGGCGGTGAGGGCGGTGGAGTAGCTGATCAGGCGTTGTCGGAATGCGCTGAAGAAGGGCAGGTGGCGGGGCGGTGCGCTGAGGAAGGCGCGGATTCGGACCGCTCGAGACTCGTCTGCGGGGTCCTGCAACGGGGCGTTGCCACCGGGGAACAGGCACGATTCGCTGCCTGTGATGCGGGTCCAGATGAACTCGGAGGCGGAGTGTCGGAGGAGGTCGTCGGAGTAGAGCGGGTGCCGATTTCGGTTCCGCCGAGGTAGGCCCACGGCGATCTCCGCCCAGTCCGCGGCATCGAGGGCCCAGTCGTAGTACTGCAATCTGCGTGCCCGGTAGTCGATGCGGTCCGGGAGTCCGGAGATGTGCCGCGCGAGAGCCGTGAATGCAGTCTCGAGATTCTTCCGGCTCTGCCTGCGGTAGTGGCCAGCGTAGCGGCTGAGTTTGCGGCTCGTTCCATCGCGGCGGTGCCAGCGATCAGGGATTCCGAGGAACGCGGCCGCTTCCTCCAGGGTCATGCCGTTGCTGATCTGCACCAGCTGGACCGCGGCGAAACGGCGGAACCCGTAGGCGCCGCAGAGCGAGCGCCGCGAAGGTGCGGTGAACAGCTGGGCGAACCATGCATCCGGCAGCCATTGCGGGATGTGTTCGGGCTGGTAGCGGTCCTTGAAGGCCACGATCGCGCGCCCGGCCCTCGGGCCGGGGCGGGCAGGCTGCGCTCTGCGGATTTGGTTCTGCAGTTGGGCAGATCCGTGCCTGCGCAGCAGCCGCCAGGTGTTTCCCCATCCGCTTGTGCGGGGGCCCGGGGTGGTGGCCAGCATGAGAGCCAGAGCCTGTTCCAGGGCGGCCGGCGGCAGAGCAAGCAGACGCGTTGCGATGTCGAGTAGGCCGGCGGTCGCCGCGGCGGTGCGGGGAGGCGCGGCCCACAGACCGGTGATGCGCGGCGCCGCGTCTTCCTCGTCCGTGCGGCGGAGCGCCGACACATAGTCGTCGAGGGCGTCTGCCAGTTGCGTCTCGGGCGTGACGGTTGCCGTCGCAGGCCAGCTCGCGGTGACGACGGCGGCGACGACAGCCAGGTCACTGAAGGATGTGAACGCCTGGGCGGCGTCGTGAGAGTCGTGGAGCAGGTTCAGGATGGTCCGTTGCAGCTGGAGCACGCGGCTACTCGGAGGGCCCGCCGCGGCGGCATCCAGGCAGTCCAGGCGTGAGCCGCAGAGCGCTGATGTGTGCTCCCCGGTGGTGTTTCGGCACTGGGTCGGGTGAAGGCCGCCGACCGTGGCGGAGGGCACGAGGCTGAGACTGGCTCTGGGGTTCCCGCTTTGCGCCGGCCGGAGGCAGGAAGGACAGTCCTCCTGGAGAAAGAGCTGGTGTTCGACGCAGGCGAAGACGACGCCGAGACGCCAGTGGAGCTTCCAGGCTCCGCCGTGCCGTTGCTGGATCTCGCTGCCATCACCGGCCAGGCAGAGCGGGCAGAAGCGGGTGCTGGCGCTCAGGATCCAGGGCGGGAAGTAGCCGCGTGGACGCAGTTGCGCGGGGTTGCCGGGCCGGGTCAGGGCATCGGCGACGGCAGGCAGTCGGCCGACCAGCGGGCGGAGGGTGAGCTGGTCGACGTGATGGTCGGGCAGCCGCAGCGCCCGGGAGAAGGGCTCGAGGTGGTCCGGCGTGAGCATCAGCAGATGGCTGGTCGTGGACCGGGTGGTCTTGAGAGGTCCGCCTTGGACGAGGCCCGTGGAGACCGCCAGGCGCCCAGGAGACACATCCAGGCGGTGTGCCAGCCTGAGCAGGAGGCCGGGGAGGCTTTCGTCGGGCAGGGGAAGCAGGCTTCGCGGAAGAGGACGCAAGTCCATGGCGGCTCAGCCCTGGGTGACCGATCGCGGTCCACGGTCGTCGAAGACGGTGTTGCGGGCAGGTCGGCCGCGCTTGGAGCGTGCGCTCGTCCTCCGTCCGGGCGCCGGGACGGGCGGGACTTCGCCGGCGTCGGGATCGCGGCCGGGGTCGTCGAGGCTGATGACGATCTCGTCGAGGAGGACCTCGTCCAACAGCTCCTTGCCGCTGTCCATGGCTTCTTGGGCGCCGTCCTCGATGAGCCGTTCGAGGAGGCCAACGACGCCGCCGGTGCGGCGCATGAGGTACTCGGGCATGCCGCCCGCGGTGAGCATGCCCCGCTTGGCCTTGAGCAGCCGTAGCTGTTGTTCCATCCCGTCGAGGTGATCGCGGAAGGCCGCCATCTCCTCCGGGGTGCTGTAGCGGAAGCGGTCGAGCTCGACCAGGTCGAAGCGGCGCTCGGTCTGGGTGGTCTCGAAGCCGTGAACGCGGGCGTGCTCGGACGACGGCATCACCCACTGCCGCGTCTTGGCATCCCAGCGGGCTTCGCGCAGCAGTCCGGAGCCGGGGATGTCGACGCCGATCAGGATGAGGGTGACGTTCATGCTCATGAAGGCCCGGATCAGATCGAGGGTGTCCTGGTCGTCGGCGCGGTGCATGCGCAGGCGAGTGATGTCGTCCAGGATCAGGGCTTTGACGCCGTGGTCGTGAAGAGATTCGGCGACCTGCGCGATGAGCTGGGGGAGGTTCATGCTCTTTGTCGGGGCGCCGAAGAATTCGAGGACGGCCTGGCACGTGCTCTTCGGCTTCGCGGTGACCGGGGTCTGGACGTAGGCGACGGGGGCGTGAAGGTCCCAGGTGCCGTCGACGGCCACGGGGTTGAGGTGGTTGTGCATCTCCAGCCAGGCGTCCTCGAAGGACGCGGCGACCTCGCAGACCGTCTCGGTCTTGCCCTGGTAGCCCCAGCCGGTGACCATGACCCCGGCCCGGGTGGCGGGCTTCTGCTTGAGCGCGTTGTTGCGCATCCGCCGGTTCACGAGCCGGGCGACCTTCAGCGACATCGGTGTCTCCTGCAGCGGCAGGTTCACGTGGGTGGCTGTGCGGTGCAGGTCGTAGAGGGACCGCCGGTGCGGGCTCAGCGCCCGCCACTGGGCGAAGGTCAGCTTCGGCGCCGACTCGAACTGCCCGCGGCCGGTTCGGTAGTGCTGCCAGCCCTCGAACGTGTCCCGGCGCGGTGGCTTGCCGGTGATCATCTCGGCGAGGACGCCGGGGGGAAGGACCTCGGTCACGCGTTCTCCCTGGGCTGTGCGGGGGTGTCCGTCTCGTCCTCGTCCGGTGGCAGCAGGAACAGGCTGCGGCGCCGCAGGGACTCGCCCAGCCGCGGTGGCGGGGTTGGTGTTCGCGGAACGGATGCTTCACGACGGCGCCGCCGGTCGGCGTCGACCGCGTCCGTGACGGTGCGGGCCTGCTCCGGCCAGGGCACCACCTCCGCCGTTGCCTGCGGTGCGGTCACCGGTGAGCGGTCCCGCTCGGCCGCTTGGGCCTGCGTGGACCGTCGGGAACGTTCGACCCGTTCCCGCTTGGTCATCTGTGTCGGCCACTGGTCGACCGGGATCGCCGAACCGAGCAGGTCCAGCAGGACCGGCAGCAGTTCGGCGTCCGACTTCGGCGCGAGGCGCCGCCGCCTCACCTCACTGAGCAGGTCCTCGGCTGTGCGATCGGAGAACGCCGGCACCTCACCGCCGGGCGGCAGCCCGGTCCAGCGCAGGGGGTGCCAGTGGTCGTGGTCCACCGGGTCCTGGAAGAACGCGGTGCGGCGGTCGCGCCGGTCGGAGCGGACCACCCACTTGCC
This sequence comes from Streptomyces sp. NBC_01217, assembly GCF_035994185.1. Taxonomy (NCBI): domain Bacteria; kingdom Bacillati; phylum Actinomycetota; class Actinomycetes; order Kitasatosporales; family Streptomycetaceae; genus Streptomyces; species Streptomyces sp. NBC_01217. The sequence goes on along the minus strand of NZ_CP108539.1, from coordinate 7,735 downwards.
CTTGTGCCGGCCGCCTCGCGTGGAGGGCTGGCAAAAGCGCGAGTCGTCCAGGACGTCGTCGTGATACCAGAGGCCGCCGATCTTCACTCCTCGGCCTGGGTGGATCTTGACGTGGTGCTTCTTGAGCAGCTTGTAGTAGAGCTCCGGCTTCGGGATCTGCATGGCGAACCCGCCTTGGTGCATCGAGGCTGCGAACAGCGAGTTCGGGCTGTGCTCCTCACCGGGGCCCCAGGCCGGCGCGTACTCGCCCAGAACCCGGTTCTGCCAGATCTTCACCACCCAGGTCGCGATCAGGTTCTCCATCTGCGACATCGAGAGCACCGCTTCGGCTTCTGGGTCGGCGCCCCGGTCGGCGACGTCGACGCCGGTGTAGCCGAGCAGGTGCTCCAGGAGCAGGCTGTTGACCGCGCCGAAGGCCCGCTCGACGGCGAACTTGTCCGTCGGCCGCAGAACCCTCGCGGGCAGGATCCTGCATCCCAGCGTCCGCTCGGCCTCGACGACTTCGTGGTTCTTGTAGGGGCCACCGTGGTCGGTCGTCACCGTCTCAGGGGGAAAGAACGGCAGGGCAGCGACCTTGTGGCCGGCGAACTGGGCGACCACGGTGGCGGGGACGCCGGGGTAGGGCCACTCCATCTCCTCGCCCCAGCCCTCGCGCATCGGCAGCGGCATCATCACGTCTCGCAGCAGCATCGCGACGTCCACCGCGGTGTCGGCCACCATCGTCAGCCGGAACGCGACGATCGAATGGGTGTAGAGGTCTAAGGCGAGGGTGAGCATCACCGACACCGGATCGCCGAAGACGGACTCGCGGACCTTTACCGGCAGCGGCGTCGTATCCAGTGCGACGACCTGCCCTGGCCGGTGCACCACCACACGCGCGGAGGCGTTCTTGGCCGCCTCGGCCGAGCGGACGTTGCGCTGGCGGGCGCCGTCGGGGCCGAACCACTCCGGCCAGACCTTCCGCAGCGTGAAGTAACTGGGGATGTCGTCGACCGGGAACTTGGGGAACCTCTCGCGGACGTACTGGTGCATCAGCCGGTGCCGGGCCCGCATGCTGACCCTGGACCGCTCAAGGCACTCCTGCCTCACCGCGAAGATCGCCTCCCGGATCTCCTCCGTGATGCTCGGGTGCCCACCGCTCTTGCGGGTCCAGCGGCCATCCGCGCAACCGGTGACGAGCTCCTCCGCGCTCTGCGCGGCCAGACGCCGTAGCGTCCGCTCGCTCATGTTGGCCAGGCCCAGCATCCGGGCCTCCGTCGGATCCAGCGCGGCCAGTTCGGCGGCCTTGGCCCGGCGCCGCTCGGTCACCGTGGTCGCCGCCGGATCGTAGGCTGGCCGCGGCTCGCCGGGCAGAGCGCGCGACGGGTGCCCGAACCGGTAGCCGGTCTCTGCCTCCAGAACGTGGGCGGCCCGCAGCCGGGCTCGCTGCAGCTGGACCTCGTTCAGGTCATCCGCCGTGGTGGGCTGATAGGCGCCCCGCTCCTTCATGCTGTTCGTTCTCGCCGGGACGCAGTCGGGATGATGCATCAACCAGCGGATCGAACGGACCTCCCTCTCCCCTCCGTCGCCGACCAGCACGACGGCCGCGACGTGTGGGCGTACTTCCTCCACCGTCCACTCGAGGCCGTTGAGACGCAGGGCGACACCCGGTGCGATGTCCATCAGCATCGTCATGGCTCCATCCGGTCCCGAACGCTCCAGACCAGGGAGCTGTCGCCCAGAGGCCGGCCCAGGTCGACGCCGAGACGGCGATGCCAGAGCAGGTGCACAGCATGGGCGCGGGCGACGGCCGGCAGCGAGGTCTTGTTCACGAGGTCGCCGAACCGGATTGACGGGGACAGGGCCGCAGCGGCCTCCACCTGATCCTGCAAAGCCAGCGGATCCTGCAGCGGCCTGCGCTGAGCGGAGAGTTGGTCCAGGACGGACTGCACGTGTGGGTGCCAGCCGGACACCACCGTGTAGCGCCACCCGCTGGCCGCCGCAGCCTCGGCTGAGGCCGCGAACTTCACCGCGTCAGCTTTCTGGATCAGCCGCCGGGGCCGGACGTCGAACAGCCACCGGCCACCATCAGGCATCACGGCGAGCAGGTCGGGTGTGTGCTCGACGCGGCCACCGACATCCTCGAAGGACAGCCGGAACGGCTGGGGCAGGACCTCGGCCACCGTCACGAAGTCCAGCGCGAGGAGCAGCATGTCCTCCTCCAGCGACTCGAAACCGTGGTGCCGGCCGGTGGAGACCATGTACTCCAGTCCCGGCCGATGCCGCTGCCGGGCCCGCCAGGTGAACGCGCGTACCGGCTGCGACGACAGCACCGGCACCGCGGACAGATCCCGGACCGGCCAGGCCACCTCGTCCCCGTCGAACCGCCACGTCGCCGACCACCGCCTCGGCCACGACTCGCCCAGCACCAGCTGAGCCCGTACCGAATCGTCCACGTCGTACGGCACGACCAGCTCATCCAGCCCACAGGCGTCGGAACGAATCCGTACGCCGTCCTGCGTCTCCACGCCGCCAGCACAGCACCAGCACGTACACGACGTGCACGCATCTCCGTACGTGATCACAACTCGCCGAAGCGGGACCGTTCACAGGACGTCACTGGCCAAGTAGAGATCAAAAGGGCCAGCTATCGCGCAACGTCACAACACGTACGCATCCGATGACCGTGCCAGCGGAGGCCCGCCTCTGTCCACAGGCGACCCGTGGCCTCCTGGTGGCATGAGCGATCACGAGCAACAGCAGCAGTCGGCCCCACGCCGCGGCAAGGTCCTGGAGGCCCTCGCGCGGGCGGACCGGAAGGTCTTCACCCGGCCCGCGCCGAAATCCGCAAAGGCACAGATGAAATTCCTCCTCACGCGCACGAAGGGCTCAGCGAAGGACCTGGCGGCGCGCCTGGGCACCTCTCGCCGTACGGTGGAGCGCTACCGCGCCGGGACGCTGACGAAGCCACAGAAGCGGCTCCAGGCCGCCCTGGTGGAGGCGACCGAATCCGAGTGGCAACCCCAGGTCAGGGCACAGGCGCGGGAGCAAGCGTCCACCTCCAGCGGCATGATGGTGCACGTCGTCGCCTACTTCGGATTCACCGCCTCCGGGTCCTCCGACGACGGCCGCGAGCGTCACGTCACCACCGCGATCTCACCCACCTACGCCGCCCAGATACTCCAGCTCCAGGAGGCCGGTGCGACGAAGGAAGACTTGCATCCGATCGTCGCCAAGGCCATCACCGAGTCCTATTTCACGGACTGGGGTACCCGCTGTCACGGCCTGGTCGCGGATTTTACGCATGTCCAGTCGATAGAATTCGAGTTCTGAAACGGATGAATTCTGAACCTTCTATAAACCATATTTGGTGGGCCGCCGTACAGCGCTCTGGCGGCGGCCCGCTCTCTGAATCCACACGACGAATGCGAGGCCGAAGATGTCCAGCAGGACCTGGCCGCCTGGCGGCGGTGCCCGTCGCCCGATTTCTCCTCGGGTCGCCGCGCCCCGCGAGCCGGTCGACCCTGCCCGCATCGGCCGGGGCGTGGTGCGCCGCCGCGCCAAGGGCATGGACACCGGCGCCGTCGCGGCGGCCCTCGAGGACGCCCGGTTCGACGCGCGCCAGGACTCGCGACACGAGCACCTGGCCGACGACGACCGCGGCCGCGCAGAGCTCGCGGAGTGGGAGCGCCTGCACCAGCTGCTCGCCGCCGCGGCGCCGGGCACCGTCTATGACCCGGACGCCGACGACGTCGTCCAGGCCGAGCTCGCCGCCGACGCCGCGGCCGCCGCCGCCCGGAAAGCCGAGCTGCGCGAAGCCGCCCGGATCGCCGCCCGCGCCGATGAGCTCCAGGCACTGCGCGAGCTGGGCACGCTGGAGCAGGCCGAGCCCCGCGAAGGTGACGAAGCGGTCCGCGACGAACTCACGCGCCGCGCCGGCGGGTACGTCCAGGGCGACGTCGACGCCTGGCTCGCCTACGCCCTGGCCGCGCACCTCGGGCACTACCGCGACCCGGCCGCCCGCCAGAGGGCCGCCGGCCTTCTGACGCCGCCGCTGCTCGCCCACGCCGCGCTGCTCACCGAACTCGCGCACCTCGCCCCGGGCGTCGGCGTCGACCAGTTGGCGTTCGCGGCCCGGCTCACCACCACCGAGCCCGAAGCCGCCGGCGACCTCGCCGCGTTCCTCGCCTGCGCCCGGTCCGACGCGAGCTGACCTCACCCTGCGCAACCTCCCAGACCTCCCAGATCCCTGAGGGAGACCTGGGAGGCACCTGGGGGACTGAGGTCAGAAATGCCCGGATGATCCGGGATATCTAGGAGGTTGATAGGCCGTTTCCCCAGGTGGACGCGCTCCTGAGAGGCGAGCTGGGAGCCTGGGAGGCACAAGGGGGCCGCGCGGTCCCGAGTGGTGTCACGCTGACGGAGGGTGATCGCGACGGCGCTGAGGCTTCGCTCGGGTTTGCCAGCTTAGGCGGTTTGTGCAGGCCAGGCGGCGATCCGTAGGGTGGCTCGCGTGGACGAGCCTGACTGGTACTGCAGCGAGGTCATTCCCCGCACGATCGACATCGACGTAGTGATTGAGACCGAGGAGGTATTGGCGTTCCGCCCGCCAATACCCGGTTTCGGGACAGACCATGTGATCGTGGTGCCGAAGCAGCATGTTCGATCCCTGCTGGAGCTGGACGTCACCGTGGGGGCTCAGCTGCTCGAGGTCGTCCAGTCCGCTGCACGGCACGTAGTCGAACAGCACGGGGGGTGCCAGGTCTTGACCACGCTCGGCAACGAACAGCACAACCGGCATCTCCACCTTCACATCGCTGCCGGAGATGGCGTAGCCCGCTTCGTCCCGCGCGCGTAACTTCGCTGGGTTCCGTCCGGCACCGCCACCCACGCCGACAGCGGCTCGATGCCGTGCGGCACGGTGCTGGACTTCCGCTCTGCCGAGCAGCGGCTCCAGTCGCACGCCGACCTGTGACTGACACCCCTGACCGGAGTGGACCCGAAGACGTACGGCGGTGTGTGGGCCGACGTCCTGGACCAGGCCGACCGCGTGCTGCTCGCCCGGGTCGAAGAGAGCGCCGCCGCCGGCGAGGACAGTCCGCTGCAGAACATGCTGGCGATGATGGGCTTGGCCTGCCGGTCCGCAGCCAAGGGCGAACTCGGCTTTGCGGCAACGTCCCTGGGGCACTGCGAGACGATCGCCCTGAACCTGTAGCTGCTGCACGCTGCTCCTGGTGCTGCTCGTCCTCCTGGCCCCGCTGTTCGGCTGCTGCAAGGTGGATCTGGCGTGCAGCGCAGCATTCGCACGACCCGGGCGGCACACGGGTGCTGCTCGTGCAGCAAGGCCGGCCCCGGCGGTTGCACCCGAGGGCAGCAGCGCACTGCGGCCCTCCGAGCTGGCGCTGCATAACATCGCAGTTCTGCCATGTTCCGTGCCAGATCTATGCACGACCGCTGCATGCAGCGCCGTGCTGCCGCGGCTGGCGCTGATCAGTGGACGCTCTTGAGGCGGGTCGGCTTGGTGATGGGCGTGACGTTCCCCTTGGCTTTGGCTTCGGCCTTGCGGGCCTTCTCGTCCAGGTGGAGCTGGAAGCGGCGTTCGTACTCGTCCTCGAAGTCGCCAACGTCCAGCCGCATGTCCCGGGGCAGGGCCTTGACAGCGCGCTGCTGCTCGCGGGGGTCGTTGAAGGCGGCGATCATCGGGTGGAGCTGGAAGCGTCCACGGCGGACCACGGTGACGAGCCGGGCGGCGACCAGGTGCGGCATGGCCCGGCTGATCATGCCGCGCTCCATGGCCAGGCCGGTAGCGAGTTCGTCGTGCGTGGCGACGACCAGGCCGCCCGGCTCCTGCTCGCTCATCATGTGCAGCAGCAGCGTGTAGGCGGTGGGAGGCAGCCGCGGAACGTACGCGAGACCGTTGAAGCTGCCCCACAGCACGTTGCGGCGAGGAACCCATTCCTCTGCGGCAGCTGACGTCATGACGTGGCCTTCCCTTCCCCATCCGACTCCTTGCGCACTTCCAGTTTCGCGCCGGGAGCGGCCATCGCCCGGAACGCGTCGGGCGCGTCCGGGTCCTCCATGATCTCGCGCAACAGGTCCAGCTGTTCCACCCTGTCGCCCATACCCGTCTTGGGGCGCTTCTTCTCCCCCTTGCGCGGCTCCCTGAGCCCGCCCCTGAGCGACGCGGCCGGGTTGAGTTGGTAGACGCCCCGCTGGAGCTTACGCAGAGCCCCGTCGGCCTCCAGGACGTTGAAGACGCGGCTGATGTGAGGCCGGCTGTACCCGAGGTCCGCGGCGACGTCCTCGTGGGTGGCTTCGATCAGACCACCGGGCTTCTGCGATCCCATGAGGGTGAACAGCACCACGAGAACGAACCGGTCGTCGTCGTACCGGACGGCAGCCCAGCGCATGAACTCCAGGCTGTCCATGGAGAACGCCTCGCCGATGAACCCCGTGCTGGAACCCACCGGGAAGACCTGGGCGGCATGGCCGGCGGGCAGCTCGATCGTGGAGCCGGAGGACCGGTTGTACGCAGTGGGCGGCGGCTTCGGGCGACGCCGACGACGGGACGGCGCGCCAGGCAGCTTCGGCGCTGCGCTGCCGTCCAGGGGCCCTGAGCTCATAGGGTCGCTGCCTCCTTGATCGTCGTGACGTCAGCACCATAGCGGAGAACCGTGGCAGTAGTGCCACCAAAACGCGGCAGCGCCGACACGAAAGTCACCCGAAGGTCAGCCCTGGACTGACCTTCGCCTCCGAGACCGTGCCGAGCGACGACTGACGCACCGCACCACGCTTGGTGGCACTACTGCCACGAAACGATGTTGCTGGGTCAGCCCTGGACTGACATCCCCACCGAGATATGTCAGTCTAGGGCTGACATATCTTTTGGAATCCAGCTCGTTGACCTGCGAAAACCTGCGGCTCTTACCTCTAGAGCGTGCGCGCGCGTGATACCGGTCCTCCTCGCCGTGATCAAGCACCGCCACGCCGTGGAATCTGCCCATCAGCAGCACAGGCTGCCGGGCCGGACCCGCCGTAGCGCGCGGCTTTGCGTGCAGCTCCGTCGGCCCTCTGCGGACCGTAGGCGGCAGCAGCGGCGCTGAGTCTCGGGTGGTGCCGACCGTGACGCTCAAAAGAACGGAGGCGTGGCCGGTGCCGGTGAGCGGTTCCGCCGCCCGACCCCGGGGGGGGGCGGCTTCGGCACCTCCGCACACCGCAATTCCGGCTTTCCGATATCGGAGGTACCGTTCCGTGGCGGAGGTCCGCAGCTTCCCAATTCGTGAATTCCTCGCATGAGTGGGCGCGTAGGATTCCGACACTGATGTGCAATCAAAGGCGCTCTCCACCTAGATGGTTGGAGGGTATCCTCCATTTCCGCCAACCGTACATGCTGCATCAATCTGATGCACTCGGCGCGCTAGAACCCACACGAACGAGCAACCCCCACCCCTTGTAGCCAGCCCAACCCGCGCCAGCGGGTCGCAACGGTTCTGGAGCCGCAGCCGGAAGAGCCGTCAGGCGGGGGAGCGCAGCGGACCCGTCCAGGAGTGCAAAGCACTCCTCAACTCCCTTACGTCATACCAAACAAGCCGCACCTGGCGCACCGTCAACCGCAGCCGCGCATCGCGCGGCCCGCCGAGCGCGCAGCGGCCGGCACTCCCTCAACTCCTGGAGCGAAGCGAAGGGAGTTGGCCCGTGCTCCGCACGGGCAGCGGGAGCGCAGCGACCGCCCCGCTTGCACATCGCGCAGCGATGT